>CACEEB010000001.1 GCA_902558495.1 uncultured OM43 clade bacterium
TTTAAAAGATGCTTGGATATGAACGATCGGTCGTTAAGAAAAATTGCAGTAAATAATGCACGGTATGAGTACCATTCAGGTTTTGATATTTCTGTGGCAAGTGAGGTTATGGCAATTTTTTGTCTAGCTACATCATTGGATGATCTAAGTCATCGGCTTGGAGAGATGGAAGTTGCAAAAAATATCGATCCATCAAAACCACCAATATTAGCAAAAGATCTTAAGGCAGAGGGCTCTATGGTAGCTTTGTTGAAAGATGCGTTTATGCCAAATCTGGTTCAAAGCATTGCTCATACACCAACACTTATTCATGGAGGACCCTTTGCGAATATTGCTCACGGTTGTAACTCATATATAGCTACCGATTTAGCTATGAAGCTTGGTGACTATGTCGTTACAGAGGCAGGCTTTGGAGCTGACCTTGGAGCTGAGAAGTTTATTGATATTAAGTGTAGACAAACAGGACTAAATCCTGATGTGATCGTTATTGTAGCTACGATAAGGGCGCTAAAATATCATGGAGGAATTGAGGTAAAAGATTTGAACACTCCAAATATGAAAGCCTTGCAAGATGGATTTGCTAACCTTGAAAGACATATAAAAAATTGTAATGAACATTATGGTAAAGATGTTGTGGTAGCCATAAACCATTTTGTTTCTGATTCCGAGGAAGAGATAGACTTTATTAAGGAGTCTGTAAGCAATCTAGGTTTCGAGGCAGTTATGTGTGAACATTGGGGAAAGGGGGCTGAGGGGGCACATGACTTGGCTTCTAAAGTTATAAAGCTTACAAATACCGAGACCTCACCAATAAAATATTTATATGATGAAAGTCAGAGCATTGAGGATAAAGTAAAAGCGCTTGCTCATAATATCTATCATGCAAAAGATGTAGAGTATGAAGATTTAGCTAAAGATCAATTAAAGGATTTATCTGATAAATATAGTAATTTTCCAGTATGTATTGCAAAAACGCCTTATTCTTTCTCTAGTGATCCAGAATTAAAAGGTGCGGCAAGTAATCATACTTTAATTGTTAGGGAAATCAGGTTGGTGAGAGGTGCTGGGTTTCTAGTAATAATATGTGGGTCTGTGATGACCATGCCTGGATTACCCTCTAAACCAGCTAGCGAGAATATTTTAGTTAATAAGGAAGGTGAAATAGAGGGTTTAAGCTAGTATTGAAGAGAATTATTCAGGCCACTCAGTCCGATGAATTGATTGTAAATAAATCTAAATTCACTGGATATGCTTTAATTGGTGAGTCAAGAGAGGATTTTTTATCCTCAATTAATATTATTGCTTCGCAAATGCCTGGTTCTAACCATATCGCTTTTGCTTACCAAATAAAAATGAATCATGGAGTAGATGCTTATTTTAACGATGCCGGAGAACCCTCTGGCACAGCTGGTAAACCACTGCTCAATATTCTTGAAAAGAAAAATATTGTAAATTGTGGTTTGGCTGTAGTCCGTTTTTATGGAGGAGTTAACTTGGGCACTGGAGGCCTAGCCCGTGCTTATACAAGGTCTGGTATGCTTGCTTTAGATAAAGCAAAAATAGAACCCTTTATTGAACATATTAAATATAAATTATCACTTAAATACAATCAATTAGGTAAAATTTCTAATGTAATTAATAGTAGCAATGGAGTCATCATGGATAAGCATTTTGATCAAAATATTACTTTACTTGCGAAATTAACAGAAAATACATTTCAAGAAATCACAAAGCATTTCCCTACAATTATTATTAAACGCGTCGATTGAGAATCTTCCCACTAGACTATTCTGTTAAAATAATCTTTGATAAATATTAATTAACAATTAAAAACACTATACAGGAGCGGTAAAAATGAAGCTTGAATCAATTGCCTTACATCATGGCTATGAGTCTGAAGGTACAACAAATGCAGCAACAACACCCATATACCAAACATCCTCATTTACCTTTGATAATACACAACACGGAGCAGATCTTTTTGATTTAAAAGTTGAGGGTAATATTTATTCTCGCATAATGAATCCAACGAATGCTGTTTTAGAGCAAAGACTTGCAGAAATGGAAGGTGGTATTGCATCATTAGCCCTCGCTTCAGGTATGTCCGCTATTACTTATGCTATTCAATGCATAACCCGTACAGGCGATAACATTGTGAGTACAAGTCAACTTTATGGAGGCACCTATAATTTATTTGCTCACACCCTTCCGCAACAAGGAGTTAACGTAAGGCTTGTTGATGCAGGTGATTATGATTCTATTGATAGTGCTTTTGATGAGAACACTAAAGCACTTTATTGTGAAACGATTGGTAATCCCTTGGGTAATATTGTTGATATAAAAGCTTTATCTGAAATTGCTCATAAACACGGTGTTCCATTAATCGTCGATAATACCGTTGCTACTCCATACTTATGCAAACCTTTTGAGTTAGGTGCGGATATCGTAGTACATTCTTTGACTAAATACATCGGTGGTCATGGAACAACCATAGGCGGTGCCATTATCGATTCAGGAAAATTTGACTGGGCAAAAGATAAGAAGAAATTTCCTATGTTAAATGAGCCTGATCCATCCTACCATGGTGTGGTTTACACGGAAGCTTTAGGCCCGGCAGCATTTATTGGGCGATGCAGGGTAGTTCCTCTCAGAAATACTGGCGCGGCTTTATCACCTCACAGCGCTTTCTGTATTATGCAAGGCCTTGAAACACTTGGCTTACGCATGGAAAGGCATTGCGAGAACGCCGAGGCAGTTGCTCAATTTCTAAAAGATCATCCCATGGTTGATTGGGTAAATTATGCAACTCTCAAGGATGACAAATTTTATGACAATTGTCAGAAAACAACATCAGGCCAAGCTTCAGGAATAATTTCTTTCGGAATTAAAGGTGGGGTAAAAGCCGGAACCAAGTTTATCGATGCACTTCAAATGATCCTAAGGCTTGTGAACATTGGTGATGCAAAATCATTGGCTTGCCATCCAGCATCAACAACGCACAGGCAACTTAATCCAAGTGAATTAAAAGCTGCAGGAGTTAGTGAGGATATGGTGAGAATTTCTGTTGGCATAGAACATATCGATGACATCATTGCTGATCTTACGCAAGCATTGGATGCAGCTAAATAATAGATGATTGTAGAGGCTTTATTGGTTTTAATCTTAGCAGCTTTGCTGCTAATTATATGGAAGATCTTTAAAGGCGATAAAGACTCTAGAACTCTAGCTTTATTAGAGGAAAAACATCGACAAATGCTTGTGGATGTTAATGACTCTTTAAATAAACTTTCTGATCGATTTAATAAAACGGTAACAGATGAATTAACTGCTACCAGAGAGTCATTACAAAAATTACAGCTGTCTCAACAAGAGTCTTTATCCAAAATAAGAGAAGATGTTATTGATAAATTACATAAAACCCTCTCGGAACAGGGAAAAGGTCAACAAGAAAGTTTACAAAGTTCTTTAAAAAATACTTCTCTTCAGCTTATGAAGTCGTTGGAAAGTTTAACGAAATCGGTGGATGAACGTTTACAAGAAATTACTGGAAAGGTTCATGAAAGGCTTGAGGAGGGATTTAAAAAGACCAATGCTACTTTTGTAAGCGTTATGGAGAGACTTGCTACCATTGACGAGGCGCAGAAAAAAATTGATGGCTTAACATCAAATATGGTTAGCCTGCAAGAATTGCTGGGTGATAAAAGATCGCGTGGTGCTTTCGGTGAGCTTCAATTAGAGGGTTTGATCAAAAATATATTACCTCCTGATGCATATAAACTTCAACATACATTTTTAAATGGCTCACGAGCTGATTGCGTGCTATTTTTACCAGAACCAACAGGGACAGTTGCGGTTGATTCAAAATTTCCGATGGAAAATTATCAAAAAATGTTCGATGTTGATTTATCAGAGCTAGATAAAGCGAAGGCACAAAAACAATTTAAAGCCGATGTGAAAAAACATATTGGTGATATTGCTAAGAAATATATTATTCCAGATGAAACTTCTGATGGTGCAGTAATGTTTATTCCGGCAGAAGCAGTCTTTGCTGAGATTCATGCATATCATCCTGAGCTTATTCAAGAATCAATGATAAAAAAGGTTTGGCTAGTCTCCCCAACTACTTTAATGGCAGTTTTAAATACTGCCAGAGCTGTTCTTAAGGATGTAGAAACCCGCAAGCAAGTTCATATAATTAAATCGGAGCTTGGTAAATTGAGCAAAGACTTTGAACGATTTGATGGTCGTATGAAAAAATTAGCTGATAACATAAGGATGGCTCACGAGAATGCACAAGATGTTCATATTTCAAGCCAAAAGATATCAAGAAGGTTTTCTCAAATTGAGAGAGTTGAGCTTAAAGACGATCCAAATGCTCTTTTAGAGTTTGAAGATAAAATTCGTACGGACATCAAAGATGAGGATTAATATTTTATTCTTTGCCAGTTTGAGAGAGCTTTTCGACAAAGAGAGTTTAGTGCTCAACATTGAGAGCAAAATAAACACACCTATAAAATTAATTGAATATTTAGCAAAGAATGATGGGGGCCATTGGGTAAGTTTGCTTCAAAGAAAAACAAATATTCGTGTTGCAGTAAATCAATCTATTGAGGATTGGAATTCAAATATTAATGATGGGGATGAATTGGCTTTTTTACCTCCAATAACAGGAGGTTGAATGGTTACAATTCAATCAAAAGAATTTTCCCTAGAACATATTGCAAATAAAGTAAGAGGAAATAATCATAATGTAGGCGCTGTTGTAACATTCGTTGGTTATGTTCGTGATTTTGATAAAAAAGATTCTAAACATTTAATTAATATGAATTTAGAGCACTACCCTGGAATGACCGAGAAGGTTCTTCAAGATATTGAAGAAAAAGCTAATGAAAGGTGGAGCTTATCTGCAGTAGAAATCGTACATAGAGTGGGTAAATTAAAACCCTCTGATCCAATTGTCTGCGTTGCTGTGGCTAGTCAGCATAGAGATAATGCGTTTGATGCAGCAAGATTTATAATAGATTTTCTAAAAACTGAGGCACCGTTTTGGAAAAAAGAGTTTACAGATAATGGAAGTTATTGGGTTAATGAAAAAGAATCAGATCATAAGCAAAAAATTTCATGGGATATAGCAAAAGAAAATGACTAGCTCAGCAATTTCAGTCTGTTATTATTTAAAAAAGTTTGAACAATTGTAAGGGTTTTATATGAAGCTTAGAAAAGTAGTTTTCCCAGTTGCAGGGCATGGCTCTCGATTCCTCCCTGCAACTAAAGCAACCCCAAAAGAGATGCTAACTGTTGTAGACAAACCACTTATCCAATATGCAGTTGAAGAGGCCCTTGAGGCGGGGTTTACAGATTTAATTTTCATTACTGGAAAAACAAAAAGAACTATCACAGACCATTTTGATTTATCACTTGAAACAACCCCGAACATGTCGGAGCAAAAAAAAGCGTTATTTGATAGGACAAATAGAATTATTCCATCACACGCTTCATGTATATATCTGAGGCAAGGTGAACCTTTAGGGCTAGGACACGCTATTTTGCAAGCTAAGCCTGTGATAGGTGATGAGCCTTTTGCGGTAGTCTTAGCAGATGATTTAATTGAATCAAAAAAAGGAGTCCTAAAACAAATGGTGGATAGCTATGATGATGAAAATGCTTCTTTGATTTCAGTTCAGAGGGTAAGCAAGGAGGATGCTCAACAATATGGCATGATTTCAACAAACGATAATGATGGTAATTTAATGAAACTATCTAATATTATCGAAAAACCAAAACCTGAGGATGCACCGTCTGATTTGGGAGTTGTTGGACGTTATATATTTTCAAATAAAATATTAGCCTTTTTAGAGAAAACTAAGCCAGGTGCTGGAAATGAGATTCAGCTTACTGATGCTATCAAGGTTATGTTAAATGATTTGCCAGTATTTGCATATCAATTTGAGGGAACACGATATGATTGTGGAGATAAGCTTGGGTTTATAAAAGCCAATATTGAATATGCATTAAAAAATGAAAAATTCGGAAATGAGTTAAAGGAATACCTTAAGCGAAGACTAGCTTGATGAAGACTAATGAGCTTATTGCAAATTCAACAATAGTCTACAAGCATGAGGAAATTATTGATTCGATTTCCAATCTAGCCTCTAACCTCAATGAAACTTACCATAACAAGCACGTAATAGTACTCCCAGTAATGAACGGTGCTTTACCTTTTGCAGGATATTTACTTCCAAGATTAGATTTTGATATGGAGCTTGATTATGTTCATGCCTCTCGATACGAAAATAATAAAGGCGGAGATCAAATAAAATTGATTTATGAGCCTCAACAAAACAAACTTGAAGGTAAATATATTCTCCTATTAGACGATATTTTAGATGAGGGACACACCTTAAGATATATTAAAGAAAGATTAACAAAATATAACCCATCGTCTGTTGAGACTGCAGTTTTATTCGATAAGCTTATTGATAAGCAAAAACCCCTAGATGCTGATTATGTTGGGTTAAAAGTCCCAAATTTTTATGTGTATGGATTTGGTTTGGATTTTGATGGAATAGGGCGTAATATGCCCCACTTATATGCCTATAAAACTGAATAACTATCTGAATGGAAAATAAGAAAAATAATAGAAAGATTAGAGATCGTGACCCACAAAAAGCCCGCGAAATGGCTCAGTACGAAAACCCAATTCCCAGCAGAGAATTAATACTTGAGGTAATGGCCGAAATAGGCGTACCTATTAAAAAAAATGACCTAGTTTCAGTTTTAGAAATTCAAGAAGAGGAATTAATTTTTTTTGAAAAACGCATAAGGGCCATGTCTAGAGAGGGACAAATTCTTATCAACCGTAAAGATGTTCTTTGTATTGCAACTAAATTGAGCTTAATAGCTGGAAGGATTCAAGGACATCCCGATGGTTTTGGATTTTTGATACCGGATAATAAAGAAGATAAAGATGTATTTTTATCTCCTAGAGAAATGTCCAAAGTATTTAATAACGACCGAGCAATGATTCAGGTAACTGGGGAAGATAGAAAGGGAAGGCTTGAAGGAACTATTATAGAAGTTCTAGAAAGGGCAAATAATATTATTGTAGGAAGAGTGATTCAAGGTAATGGAGTGACTATAGTTGCGGCGGAAGATAAGAGAATCAATCAAGATATTTTAATACCCTACAACCTTGATTTAAATGCTGAAGAAGGACAGGTAGTTGAGGTAGAAATTACTACACAACCGAGTATTCGTGAAAAGCCGATGGGTAAAATTATAAAAATACTTGGAAGCTATGCTGATAGTGGTATTGAAATTGAAATTGCTTTAAGAAAACATCACTTACCTTATGAGTTCTCAAAAGAAGCAATGAATCAAGCAAATCAATATGGATCAGAGATTGATCCTAAGGAAATAGCTGGAAGAATTGATTTAAGACAATTGTCTTTAATTACGATTGACGGCGAGACAGCTCGGGACTTTGATGATGCTGTTTATGCTGAACCATCAAAAGACGGATGGAGACTTATCGTTGCTATTGCCGACGTAAGTGCTTATGTAAACATGGGGTCAAATCTTGATGAGGAGGCTTTAGAGAGAGGTAATTCGGTCTATTTCCCGAGAAGGGTTATTCCAATGCTACCTGAATCATTATCAAATGGATTATGTTCTTTAAATCCAAATGTTGATCGTCTTTGCATGGTTTGTGACATGAATATTAGTGACTTAGGGAAGGTTACCTCTTATACATTTTATCCCTCTGTGATGCAATCGAAGGCAAGACTGACATACACAATAGCGGACGAAATACTCAACAAACAAAATGAAGAGTTGAAAGAAAAGTACCAACATATTTATGAAAATTTAGAAAATCTTCATAGTATTTTTAAATTACTTTTTAGTCAGCGAAAAAAAAGAGGTGCATTAGAGTTTGATTCAACTGAAACTTCAATCATCTTTGATGCTAATGGCAAGATTGATCATATTAAACCTATTTATCGAAATGAGGCTCACCGCATTATTGAGGAGTGCATGTTGGCAGCAAATGTCTGCTCTGCTGAATTTTTACAAGAAAAAGAGGTTGATGCCTTATTTAGAAATCATGAAACACCATCGGAAGAGAAATTGGAAACCCTTAGAGGTTTTCTTATTGAATTTGGATTATTTTTGGATGGAGGAAACTCACCAACCGTCAAACATTATGGTCAATTAATAAAGCAAATATCAAGTCGCCCAGATGCCCACTTGTTGCAAACAGTGGTATTAAGATCAATGCAACAGGCTGTCTATAGTAATCAAAACAAAGGGCATTTTGGCCTTGCTTATGAGTCATATACACATTTCACTTCTCCAATAAGGAGATATCCAGACTTAATTGTGCATAGAGCCATAAAAGCAAAAATTCAAAAAAAGAAATTAAAAATAAAAGATATCGAACGACTTGGTGAGCACTGTTCAGGAACGGAAAGACGTGCCGATGATGCTACGCGTGATGTTGAATCATGGCTTAAGTGTTATTTCATGCAAGATAAAATTGGTGAGATATACGAGGGTACTGTATCAGGCGTCACTGGGTTTGGATTGTTTGTTGAGTTAGATGGAATTTTTATTGAGGGATTATTACATGTAACTGAACTTGGTAATGATTATTTCACTTTTGAAAAAAGTAAACACGCTATGGTTGGGGAGAGAACCCACCTATCCTATAGATTGGGTGATCGATTGAAAGTTAAGGTAGTTAGAGTAGATATGGAAACATCAAAAATAGATCTTTCATTGATGAATGTTAATAATGGAAAATCCAAAAAAATTAAGAGTAGAAAAGACACAAATCACTTTTCAAAAAATAAAAGGGTAAGAAAAAGAAAGTGAGTGAAAAAAAGATTATTTATGGGTTTCATTCTATAACGAGTCGAATAAGACTGGATGTCAATTCAGTCAAGGAAATCTATCTTGATGAGTCAAGAAACGACGCTAGAATGAATGACCTTCTAAAATTAATTAAGTTACACGATATTAATTATCATCTAAGCTCCAAAAACAGACTGGATGGCATGATACCAAACTCAAAACATCAAGGCGTCATTGCAAATATCATTGAGAATAAACAAAAATACATTACAGTTGAAGATATCGTTGAAGAGGGGGCAAAAGAGCCTTTATTATTTTTAATACTTGATGGTATCGAGGATCCTCATAATCTCGGAGCATGCTTTAGAGTTGCAGATGCAATGGGTGTTCACGCGATTATTTGTCCCAAAGATAATGCAGTAGGGGTAAATGCAACTGTTCGCAAGGTTGCTTGTGGGGGTGCTGAATCAGTACCATTTATTGCTGTTACCAATATAGGTAGAACAATAAGGTATTTAAAAGAAAATGGCTTATTTGTCATTGGGACTGATGGGGAAACGAGAAAAAATATATATCAAGAAAATTTATCTGGACCTATTGCGATAGTATTAGGTTCAGAGGGTAAGGGAATGCGCAGACTTACTCGTGAACTATGCGATACACTTGTTTCAATTCCAATGTTAGGTCAGGTAGAGAGCTTAAACGTTAGCGTAGCAAGTGGGATCTGTCTGTCTGAAATAAGAAGACAAAGAACACTATCCTAATCTTATTTTAGGGAAATCTTTTCTCAATCTGTTTTTTTAAATTCTTTGTCTTCGCTTTTATGACGGGAGCGAAAAAATTCTTTATATCATCATAAAATTCACCTTCGATTATTTTGAGATCTGTTCTTGTAATGCGAATGATTCTCATTTACAATTAGAAAAAATTGTAATTAAGGAAAAAAATGAACAACGTAAGTAATCAAGCGAAAAAATTTCTTGCAGAATCGGTATCCTCCTTCGGACTTGAAAGTTCGGAAATGATGGTTGTTTGGTCACTAAGACATTTTACAGATTGCATTTCATCCAATGAGAACCCAAGAGATTTGTTTTCTTTATGCACAGAGCAACACAATCTACCTGATATTACTTTTATATTCGAAGAAATAACCTTTGCGATAAAAGTTGGTGCAACAGAAAAAGGGGTGATTGGAGGAGAATTCTGTAATCATCTTCATTACGGAGAGTATAAGACATTAGCAGCATTGTATTTTTTGCAAAATGATAATTATGCGAGTGCTAGAGAATTATTCTCATCCTGGCTCAAACCAGAGGAATCAAGGATTGTTTATAAATTAATGATTTCTTTATCAATTATCCTTGAAAAAGCAGATCTACTTATTCCACCAAGAAAAGAATTTCAATCTGTGTGGAGACCTCACTAAATTAATTAAAGGAAAAAGAATGGCTAATAGTAGTGTAAGGAAAAAACCAAAAAATAAATTATCTAGACAAATGGGCGAAAATATTTGGGGTCGTGAAAATTGCCCAACAGCAAACCGTGTTTATGGTCCTGGTCAACATGGACCAAAAGGAAATAGAAGAAGAAGTGATTATGGTGTTCAACTTCGAGAAAAACAAAAACTAAAAGGTTATTACGGCAATATCGGAGAAAAGCAGTTCAGAAATATTTTTAAAGAGGCTTTTGCTAAAAAAGGTGATACGAGTGAAAACCTTTTAATATTATTGGAATCACGACTTGATGCGATAGTTTACCGATCAAATTTTGTTGCTACTGTTTTTGCTGCAAGGCAATTTATCAATCATAAGCATGTAAGAGTAAATGGGACAATAGTCAATATCCCGTCCTATCGTTGTAAGCCAGGAGATATTGTTGATATAAAAGAAAAAAGTAGGAACCTTGGCTTTGTAATTGAATCTACTACTAAATTGGAAAGAGATGTGCCTGAATATCTCAATCTTGACTTAAAAACCTTTAGTACGACTTACACCAGGTTTCCTTCATCGGATGAAATACCTTATGCAACTATTATGAGTCCTAAGGATGTTGTGGAATTCTACAGTCGCTAATTAAAATATTAAAAGGAAAATTATGAAAAGTATTAAGTTATATGCAATGTTATTTTTATTAGCATTTTATGGGAACGCAATTTCAGCTGATCATGTAGTCAAAATGTTAAATGGAGCACCTCCTAACATGTTTGTATTTGATCCTCCTGTTATAAAGATAGCAGTTGGAGACACTGTCACATGGGATGGTGATGCAATGCATAATTCTGTATCTATTGAAACTATGCTTCCAGCGGGAGCAAAACCATGGTCTGGAAAACTCACTATGAAACCAGGCGAGAAGTCCATTACTGTGAAGTTTGATGTAGAGGGTGTGTACGGATATAATTGCACGCCACACGCCATGCTTGGTATGGTTGGAATAGTAGTAGTAGGTGATCCATCCTCTAATTTAGATGCAGCAAAAAAGGCGGTCGAAACTCAAGCTGGTGGAAAAGAAAGATTCATGAAATATTTGTCTGAAATTTAAGATAAGTATAATCAAAAAAAAGGACTCTAATTAGAGTCCTTTTTTATTTGGCTCCCCAACCTGGGCTCGAACCAGGGACACATGGATTAACAGTCCATTGCTCTACCGACTGAGCTATTGGGGAATAATCGTAGGGTGAGATGATAAGCAGAAATTACATTCTGGTCAACCAATCTCACACTTTTTTTTAACCTTCTACCGCTTGTTTAATTCTCTTCATTGATTCAACAAGATTTTCCATGGAGGTTGCAAAAGATATCCTAAAGTAGCCACTAAGCCCAAAGGCTGATCCAGGCACAACTGCAACACCTTGGCTTTCAATAAGGTATTCCGTAAGTGATAAATCATTGGCTTCTTTTATTTTTTTGTTATCAAACAAATTATTAATAGCTTTTTTAGCATCGATAAATGCATAGAAGGCACCTTCTGCTGGTATACATTTAAAACCATCAATATTATTAAGTTTTTCTACAACAAAATCATGCCTTTCCTTGAATGCTTTGATCATTGGCAGCATGCATTCCTTACCCCCATTTAATGCCGCCTCAGCAGCTACCTGGGAGATAGATGTTGGATTTGAAGTTGATTGTGATTGTAACTTGCTCATAGCTGCAATAATTAATTTAGGACCAGCAGCAAAACCAATCCTCCAACCAGTCATTGAGTAAGCTTTTGAAACGCCATTCAAAATAATTACTCGATCTTTCAGACTAGGTTCAATCATAAGGATGTTATTAAATGATTCTCCTGTTAAATTAATGTGCTCATAGATGTCGTCAGTACCTATATAAATTTGAGGGTGGCGCATTAGGATATCAGCTAATGCTCTAAGCTCTGATTCACTGTATACGGCACCGGTTGGATTGGATGGAGAATTTAAAAAAATGAGCTTTGTTTTTTTGGTGATATTTTGTTCAAGTTGGCTGGGTGTCATCTTAAAGCTTTGATCGATATCACACTCCACAACAATGGGTGAGGCCCCTGTAAGATTTACTATATCTGTGTAGGACACCCAATACGGTGCTGGAATAATAACCTCATCACCATGTTCCAAAATGGCAAGACAAAGGTTAAAAATACTTTGCTTGCCACCAACGCTAACAACAACCTCATCAATTTTGTAATCTAAACCATTATCTCTTTTTAATTTACTTAATACCGCTTGTTTTAAAGATGCAGTCCCAGAAACAGGTGTGTACTTTGTAAACCCATTATTAATTGCTTTTATTGCCGCCTCTTTAATAAAGTCAGGTGTGTCAAAATCAGGTTCACCAGCTGCAAGTGCAATAATATCCCTTCCTTCTGCTTTGAGTTTTATGGCTTTGGCTGTTATTGCAAGGGTGGGGGACTCTTCTATGCGGTTTACGCATGAGGATAGTGGTGACTTTGACAAATTTATTCCAAGCTTAAGATTTAATTAATAGTTAATTTTACTGAAAAAAATCTTTTTAACAAATAAAAATTATATCTAACAGTTGGTTTTACAATTAATGATCTCATCTAATTCGTCGGCTCTTGCAGGATTGAGATTATTTAAGGATGCATGAATTTTTATCGCTTCTTCTTTTAATCCTAATTTGTTATTGATGATTCCCATGCGAAACAGGGCGTCAGAATTATTTTTATCAATAGCAAGTGATTTTTGATAAGCCACCAGAGCTTTATCATCTTTGAGAAGCATTTCATGTGCATATCCATGTTCGTACCAGGCTTCTGTATTATCTTTTTCTTCAGATACCCACTCTTCAGTAACTTTAATGAAATTCACCCAGTCTTCTTTAACTTTTGGAATAGCTATTTTTAAAAAGAAGGGTTTATCATCTTCATTTTCTTCCCAAAGAGCTTTACCAGTGATGGGAAATTCTTTTTCCATCGGCTGTTTTCTAAGTTGGTGAATCCATTCAGCAGGCATAGAAAAGTAAGAGCCATAACCTGTAGTTTTGAAGGTATTGATCCCTACAAGATTACCCTCCATATCAAAAAGACCGCTTCCACTAGCCCCCAATCTGAATTTAGCAGAACTTAAAATAATTCTCCCATTTTCCATATCGTAGGTTGATATCATGTAGCCTCCTGTTGTTAAGGGGACTGGAGAACCATTAGAATGACCAATCCCTGCCAATTCCTGCCCTTTTATAAGGTCTTTGCTGTTACCTATAGGAACAGGCTCTCTATTGAGTTGAAACAGGGTAAGAAGGCAAAGATCTTGCCATCTATTGGCTTGGACTCCTTCTATCGAATAAGAAGTATCGCCTTGGGAGACCCAAGGCTTCTCTGTTCTTCTTAAAACGTGACAATTGGTAATAACTTCATTTTTTCCGACAATGACCCCGGATCCGTATGCTAGAGAACCACTTTCGGTATATCCCCTGATCATTACAACGGAGGACCATGCATTCATTAATTTAGCTTGATCGTAGGCGTTTGCATTGGAGGTGATTAGTAAAAGGAGAAGAATTTTGTAGACAATAGGCATAATAATTTTCTTATTGTAATTTTTATCATATTACAAGACTGTAAATAAACATTAAAGTTCTCAACCCTGTTAAAATTATTTTTTTTAAATTGAAGTTATTCCATTGAGTCAGTCATTTCCAAATAGCCCATATACTCTCAATAAATTGTTTGATCCTGCAGGGGATCAACCTAATGCAATTGATAGGCTCACTGAAGGGGTAAACAACGGCGAGAAGTTCCAAACATTACTTGGGGTAACTGGCTCAGGTAAAACTTATACGATTGCTAATGTTATTGCAAGAACTGGAAGACCTGCAATTGTTATGGCTCCAAATAAAACACTAGCTGCACAACTTTATTCTGAATTTAGGGAATTCTTTCCACATAATGCCGTTGAATATTTTGTTTCTTACTATGACTATTATCAACCAGAAGCCTATGTACCAGGTCGAGATGTCTTTATTGAAAAAGATTCAAGCATCAATGATCACGTTGAGCAAATGCGACTTTCCGCCACCAAAGCGCTCCTTGAAAGAGACGACTCTATTATTGTTGCTACCGTATCCGCAATATACGGGATTGGTGATCCTGTGGATTATCAGGGTATGGTGCTTTACATGCAAGTTGGTGAAAAACTTTTACAAAGAAATATCATTCTTCGCTTAATTGCTATGCAATATGAAAGAAATGATTTTGATTTTTCCAGAGGGTGTTTTAGAGTTCGTGGGGATGTAATTGATATTTTTCCTGCAGAAAATTCAGAAACTGCTATTCGTGTGACTTTATTTGATGATGTTATTGAGGGGATATCAACCTTTGATCCATTAACTGGTCAAATTTTTGATAAGGTAAAACGATTCACAGTTTACCCATCAAGCCACTACGTTACCCCACGAGAAACTGTGTTAAACGCCATGGAGAATATTAAAGAGGAATTACAACTTCGAATAAAGGAATTTACTGAACAAAAGAAATTAGTCGAAGCACAAAGAATAGAGCAAAGAACTAAATTTGATCTCGAGATGCTAAACGAAATTGGTTTTTGTAAGGGTATCGAAAATTACTCTCGTCATTTGTCAGGAAGAAAACCAGGGGAGGCACCACCAACACTTCTAGACTACTTACCCAACAATTCCTTGATGATTATTGATGAAAGTCATGTGACAGTTCCTCAAATCGGAGGTATGTCCAAAGGGGATAGAGCCCGAAAAAATAATCTTGTAGATTATGGCTTTAGATTACCATCAGCTCATGACAATAGACCCTTGCGCTTTGAGGAGTTTGAAAATATTCTGCCCCAAACTATCTTTGTCTCTGCAACTCCGGCAGATTATGAAGCAGATCATTCAAAGATTATTATTGAGCAAGTGGCAAGACCAACTGGTTTGATAGACCCAGAAATTTTTGTGAAACCTGCAGATTCTCAAGTTGATGATTTGCTTGGTGAGATTAAATTATGCGTAGAGAGCAAGGAGAGAGTTTTAGCTACAACTTTAACCAAAAGAATGGCTGAGGATTTAACAGATTATTTGATTGAGCATGGAATCAAGGTGAGGTACCTTCATTCTGAGATTGACACAGTCGAAAGGGTAGAAATTATTCGTGACTTACGTATTGGAAAATTTGACGTGGTAGTGGGTATAAATTTACTTAGAGAAGGGTTGGATATTCCAGAGGTTTCTCTTGTGGCGGTTTTAGATGCTGATAAAGAAGGTTTTTTAAGATCAGAAAGGTCATTAATCCAGACAGCAGGAAGGGCCGCGAGAAACTTAAATGGAAAGGTAATTTTTTATGGAAATACAGTCACAAGAAGTATGAAGGCGGCAATAGATGAAACCTCTCGGAGAAGATTAAAGCAAATAGCTTTCAACAAGGAAAATAACATCACACCTGTGGGCATTAAAAAAAGAATTAAAGATATTATCGATGGCTTAGAGGATGTCGAGGAGCACAAAAGACAACAAGATGCCAAGAAGGAAAATAGAAAATATGAGGATTTTACTGAGCCACAAATCATGAAAGAGATTTCTAAGCTAGAAAAGGTTATGCATAGATATGCTAGAGACTTAGATTTTGAGAGTGCAGCAAAAACAAGAGATCAAATTAAATTTTTAAAAGAGCAGTTATACGGACCTAATATTAAAGACCGTATATAAATCGGTTGATTTTATTAAAAAAAATAATATAATATCGTTTCTTTAAATCCTTGTCTCACAGTCTAAGCTGGAGACTATAAACCATAAGGAGAGTCCATGAGACACTACGAAGTTGTATTTGTTGTACATCCTGATCAAAGCGAACAAGTCCCCGCGATGATTGAGCGCCTTCAGACATTAATCAAAAACCATAAAGGTAATGTTCATCGATTGGAAGACTGGGGAAGACGCCAGCTTGCTTATCCAATTCAAAAAATTCATAAAGCACATTATGTTCTGATGAATATTGAATGTACTCTAGAAGCATTGGCTGAGCTTGAGCATAGTTTTAAGTTTAATGATGCTGTAATAAGGCACTTGGTATTTTCCACCAAAGTTGCAGTGACTGAGGCTTCACCAATGATGAAAGAGGAAAAATCAAAGTCTTTGGTTGGTGAAAAAGCAAAAGACGATGTACCTGAGGTAGAAAAAAAAGATACTAAAGCAAAGTCAGAGAAAAAAGATGAGGAGGCGAAAGCTTAAACATTGAATAACTTTTCACTTGATGGTGAGATTGTTTATTTAGAAAAGATACGTTTTACGCCAGCTGGTCTGGCTGTTCTTAGTTTGCGAATTAAGCATACTTCGAGACAAAAAGAGGCATCACTGAGTAAGATAGTAAATTTAGAAATTGAATCTGTGGTTATTGGAGAGTTAACTCAAGAGATTTTGACGGTTGGAGATAGGTATTTATTTCATGGTTTTATAGAAAAGAAATCATTAAAGTCAAATCAAAATATTTTTCATATAACCCAAATTAAAAAAATATAGGAGTTTGTTATGGCAAGAGAAATGTACAAAAGAAGAAGGTATTGCAGATTTTCAGCAGAGGGTATTAAGGAGGTTGACTACAAAGATGTGGATCTACTTAAAGATTTTATTACGGAAAATGGTAAGTTAATTCCTGCCAGAATTACTGGAACTAAATCAAAATACCAAAGACAATTGGGTACTGCAGTTAAACGTGCAAGATTTTTAGCACTGCTACCGTATACTGATAAACATTAAGGGTAATTAATCATGCAAATTATTTTACTAGAAAAAATTACTAATCTAGGTGAGCTAGGTGATGTGGTAAATGTTAAAGATGGTTTTGGCCGTAATTATCTGATACCGCAAGGTAAAGCTAAAAGAGCCACAGATGCAAATAAGGCTGAGTTTGAGACTAAAAGGGCTGAGTTAGAAAAAGCACAAGCCACTATGCTTAAAGCAGCAGAAAAAAGAGCTAAAGATGTAGATGGCACAAAAGTTGAGTCAAAACAAAAGGCAGGTATTGACGGTAAGCTTTTTGGCTCCGTAAGTAATATCGACATCGCTGAGTTATTAGTGGCCGCTGGGCATAAAATAGAAAAATCTGAAATACGTATGCCAGAGGGCCCAATTAAAAATGTTGGGGAATTTGAAATCACACTGGCATTCACTCAGGATGTAACTGCAAATATTATGGTATCTGTTGTTGCTGATGAAACTGAATAAATTAATTTAATTTTTTTTGGCTGCCAATAGGGCAGCCTTTTTTTTATTCGTTATAATCATAGAATGGCTGATGATCAAATTGAAAATCTAAAATTACCTCCCCATTCCGTTGAGGCTGAGCAATCATTGCTTGGAGGGCTTTTAATTGACAATGAGGCGCTCGATAAAATTACTGATATTGTGACCGTTATAGACTTTTATCGCCATGACCACCAATTAATTTTTCAGCACATCATAAAAGTTATTGATGCTAATCAGCCAGCAGATATTGTCACTGTGGGCGAGTCCCTTGAGAAGAATGCTGAATTAGCTGGAGTCGGTGGGTTGGCTTACCTTGGTCTTTTATCAGAGAATACTCCTACATCAGCGAATATCAAAGGTTATGCCACTATTGTACGAGAGCGCTCCATTATGCGAAGCCTTGTGCAAGTAGGGTCGGATATAGCAGAAAATGCTTATGCACCGCAAGGTCGAGATGCGCAAGAACTTTTAGATGAATCGGAAGCAAAAATTTTCAAAATTGCAGAATCTGGCAAGCGAGAAAATATTGGTTTTGAGGATATACAGCATTTGCTTCCACGCGTAATTGAGGATGTGGAGGAAAGAATGGAAAATGGAAGCGACATCATTGGAGTTGCTTCAGGTTTCACGGACTTAGATAAGATGACATCTGGCCTCCAACCGGGTGATCTTATTATTATTGCTGGAAGACCATCCATGGGAAAAACTTCTCTTGCTCTAAATATCGCAGAAAATGTAGCAATTGACAAAAAATTACCTGTTGCAGTATTTTCAATGGAGATGGCATCTTCTCAGCTAACAACTAGACTTATCGGCTCTGTGGGTAAGGTTGATCAACATAAAATGAGAACTGGACAGTTGGATGATGATGATTGGGAAAAATTAACGGATGCATTAGGTCAGCTTAACGAGGCACCTATTCACATTGACGAAGGGTCAGCACTCAACTCTTATGAAGTTAGAGCAAGAGCAAGAAGATTACAAAGGCAAACAGGCCAGTTGGGATTGATCGTTATAGATTATATTCAGCTCATGGCTGCACCAAGTGGCAAGCAAGGGGAGAACAGAGCCACTGAAATATCAGAAATATCTCGATCCCTGAAGGCTTTAGCGAAGGAGTTAAATGCTCCTGTAGTAGTATTATCTCAACTTAATCGAAGCTTGGAACAACGACCAGATAAAAGACCGGTAATGTCAGATCTTAGGGAATCAGGTGCAATTGAACAAGATGCAGATGTTATCTTATTTATATATCGTGACGAAGTTTATAATCCCGAATCTGCAGATAAAGGGTTGGCTGAAATAATAGTTGCTAAACAGAGAAATGGGCCAATTGGAAGAGTAAAATTAACTTTCTTGGGACAATATACACGTTTCGAAAACTATGCAGGGCTAAATTATGATGTTGGTCTTGAGGAATGAGAGCACTAAAAGCTACTTTTAATACCAAGGCATTTATTGGTAATTTTAATCGGGTTCGTTCCATAGCCCCAAACAGTAAAATTATGGCAGTATTAAAGGCAAATGCTTATGGGCATGGTCTTATAGAGGCCGCTCGTGCTTTATCATCTGCCGACGGATTTGCTGTATTATCTGTATCTGAGGCAATTGAATTAAGAGAATATGGATTTGATCAGTATTTGCTATTGCTTGAAGGTTTTTTTAGTGCCTACGAAGTCAAAGTATGCAGTCAAATGAATATTAGTGCCGTAATTCACAACACTCAACAAATTGATTTTATTAATCAAGTTAAACCTAAAAATCCAATCAATATTCATTTAAAAATTAACACTGGGATGAATAGGCTAGGATTTCCGCCATCCAAAGTAAAAAGCTTAATACAATCTTTAGAAACGAGTCCCTATATTGGAAATATTATTTTAATGACACATTTTGCTAATGCGGATGAA
Source organism: uncultured OM43 clade bacterium (assembly GCA_902558495.1). Lineage (GTDB taxonomy): Bacteria > Pseudomonadota > Gammaproteobacteria > Burkholderiales > Methylophilaceae > BACL14. The sequence goes on from CACEEB010000001.1 coordinate 19,454, forward strand.
GCTATTGGCGTTCGAGATCAATTGGCATTGTTTAATAAGGTAGTAGATGATAGTTTCGATAGGTCGGTTGCAAATTCAGCAGCTATAATTAGATACCCTGAAACGCATATGGAATGGGTAAGGCCAGGTATCATGTTATATGGAGCTAGCCCTTTTGAAGATCAGTCTAGTAAGGATATTGGCCTTCAGCCTGTGATGTCTTTGCATAGTAATATTATTGCTGTACAGAATTTAGACAAAGGCCAGTCGGTAGGTTATGGGTCTACATTTGTTGCCACGAACAAAACGAGGGTTGGTATTGTTGCTTGTGGGTATGCGGATGGATATCCTCGACATGCCCCATCTGGTACCCCGATTATGGTAGCTGGAAAAATATCACGAACCCTGGGAAGAGTTTCAATGGACATGCTCTATGTTGATTTAACTGATATACCATCAGCAGATATTCATAGTGAGGTTGAGCTTTGGGGGGAAAATATTTCGGTTGATGAAGTAGCCAAAGAAGCAAAAACAGTGGGTTATGAATTACTCTGTGCAATTTCTTCCTCTATCCGAGTACCTATGGAGTATGCCTGATGGCTAAAAATAAAATAGCATACATTTGTACTGAGTGCGGCGGTCAATCTACTAAATGGCAAGGTCAATGCCCTCATTGTTTTGCTTGGAATACTTTAGTAGAAGAGGTTATTGAGGGAAAAACTAATAATAGATTTTCATCGCTTACGCAGTCATCAAGCATACAAAAGCTCAGTGAGGTAGAAACGTCGGAGGTGCATAAAAGAAATACAGGCATCAGTGAGTTTGATAGGGTTCTAGGTGGAGGATTTGTTCTTGGTGGAGTCATTTTACTCGGTGGTGATCCTGGTATTGGAAAATCAACCATACTCATTCAGGCTTTATCTAAAATTACTTTACAGCCATCCACTCCTTGTAATGTTATTTATGTCAGTGGTGAGGAGTCCTCACAGCAAATTGCCATGCGAGCAAAACGTTTGGAATTGGAGGTATCCGATATTTCAATGTTGTCTGAGATCAACTTAGAGAAAATAATTAAAAATATTGATAAACACAAGCCTGAGGTAGTAGTTATTGACTCTATTCAGACGATTTACTCGGAGGAGCTTACTTCTGCACCAGGGTCAGTCACGCAAGTTCGAGAATGTGCCGCACAACTGACTCGAGTAGCTAAACAAAATGCTATCACTATGATCTTAGTGGGACATGTTACCAAGGAAGGAACGCTGGCTGGCCCAAGGGTTCTAGAGCATATTGTTGATACGGTACTTTATTTTGAGGGAGATACCAATTCTAGTTTCAGAATGATACGCGCTGCTAAAAATAGATTTGGTGCCGTCAATGAGCTGGGTGTATTTGCAATGACAGAGAAAGGTTTGAAAGAAGTTACTAACCCCTCAGCCCTTTTTTTATCGCATCATCAAGATCTAGTAAACGGGGCATGCATAACAGTCACGCAGGAGGGAACCAGACCATTACTTATTGAAATTCAAGCATTAGTCGATAATACACAAGCTCACTCACCAAAAAGACTTTCGGTAGGTTTAGAGAACAACAGATTAGCTATGTTACTCGCAGCATTACATAAACATGCAGGTATTGCATGCAACGATCAGGATGTTTTTGTTAATGCAGTAGGTGGCGTTAAGATATCTGAGCCTGGTGTAGATTTAGCTATTCTTTGTGCCGTGGTCTCTTCATTCAGAAATAAATCCATAGATCAGAAAACCGTAATTTTTGGGGAGATCGGACTAGCTGGCGAGGTAAGACCAGTGCAAAGAGGTCAGGAACGGATAAAGGAGGCAGCAAAGCTAGGTTTTACTAAGGCAATTATTCCAAAAGCCAATCAAGCTAAACAAAAAATTAATGGTATTAAAATATATCCAGTAAACACCTTGATGGAAGCAATTAAACTAATCACCCATTAATAAATCCATGTCTTTCCAAGAGAGGTTGTGATGGCAATCATCAATTTTTTATAAGTTGATAATGACACCCTATTATCAAGAGTATTCCCAGTATTACCTTTCATTATTTTCTGCAGTAAAATAAAATAAATATTTCCCATTATTAAACCGGGTTTTTGCATCTCTTTATCCTCATCAGGCAGATGGTTGATAGCAGATTGGTAATAGTTTTTTGCAAGCTTACTGAGCTCATCCACTAATAAAGCTATTTGTTTGTTATTTTGGTTTTGCAATATATCATTTTCAGATATGTTGTATTTATCTAGCAGTTCTAATGGGATATAAATTCTCCCTCGCTCACTATCCTCGGCTATATCGCGAATGATATTAGTTATCTGTAAAGCTAAACCGAGGTCATGTGCATACTTTAATGTAGATTTGTTGGTATACCCAAAAATATGAGCAGATAATAGACCCACTGCGGATGCAGCTCGATAGCAATAAATCTTGAGCTTTTTTAAATCATTATAACGGTTGCAATTTAGATCCATTTCCATGCCATCAATAATTTCGATAAAGTGTTTTTTGTCTAATTTACAAGGGGTGATATGGGGTGATAATGCAACAGATACTGGATGTTTAGGAGCTTGATCAAACAATCGATCGATTTCTAAACGCCACTCATCAAGCTTATTTTTTCCAACAGTTTTCTCTTTGCAGTTATCCACAATATCATCGACCTCCCTGCAAAATGCATATAACGCTGTCAGTGCAAGTCGTTTTTTCTTGCTCAGGAAGAAAAAGGCTAATGCAAAGTTTGAATGACTAGCCTTGGTCTTTTGTTGGCAATATTGATCAGGGGTCATATAGATATTAACGCGCGTAAAAATTGAAAACCCCAGTCTAATTTGGATAACTTGGGAGCATGGGAGAATAAATTTTTATTACTTATACGCATTCTTTTTACTAATAAATTACTGGCATAAATTAGCACCCTTATTTGCAGCTTTAATCTCCCTGTTAATTGAGTTTCTAGCAGTTTGCCTTGTTGCATATGATTATCTATTCTTACTAACCATCCCTCTTTAAATTTCTGCCAATTTTCCGTAAATTCCTTTTTTGCAATGTCTTGCTCAGTCAAATTGAATTGTGTGAAGTCATCTTGTGGGATATAAACACGATTTTTAAGATAATCTTCATGCATATCTTGTAACATGCCAATCATAGCCAAAGCAACGCATAGGTGATTGGAGTAGGTAATATTTTTTGGATGATTTTGGTTAAATAAGGTAAGAATCATTTCTCCTGCAGGGCAGGCTGCTTTATGGCAGTAATCTTCTACTTCATCCATATTTGCATAGCGATTTTTATGCACATCTTGGGTAAATGCTTTCATAAGACGGACTAATAAGTCGGAATTGACATTAAACTCAGTACATACTTTTTGGATGTCGATAAAGAGCGGCATTGAAGGGGTAGTAGAATTTTTAATATGTTCAATATCATCCATATATGGTTGTAATTGGGTCATACGCTCTTTAGCATCAGACATCCCTTCATCAGCAATATCATCACACTCTCTGGCATATTTATAAAGAATCACTGCAGCATTACGCTGCTTTTTTGGGAGCAATAAGGAGGCTACTGGAAAATTTTCGTAATGCCTTTTGATATTGCGAGCTTCATTTAACGTTATATAATGTGGCATATTAAAAGTATGCCATATGAAAGTTACAATTTTAATTTAACGGGAAAATTATGCTTGGAATAATTGGTGGCACTGGCCTCAATAAAATTAAGAATTTGGTGGTCGATTCTGAAGAAAAAATTGATACTCCTTTCGGAGCAATGTCTGCACCCGTATCTATTTGTGATGTAGCCGGAAAAAAAATAGCTTTTTTACCGAGGCATGGCACAGACCATGCTATACCGCCGCACAAAATCAATTACCGAGCCAATCTTTGGGGACTTCATCATTTAGCGGTCCAAGATATTATTTCCATTGCAACCGTCGGTGCTATAAAGCAGGATATTACAGCAGGTATGATGGTATTGCCTGACCAAATTATTGACTATACCTACGGTCGTGAACATACCTTTTTTGATGGGGTTAATGATGCATTAGAACATATTGATTTTACTTATCCCTTTGATACAACCTTACGAAAAAACTTGCTGAATGTGACTGATAATCTTCCTATTTCATTAGTATCTACTGGAGTTTATGCTGCAGTACAAGGTCCACGACTAGAGACAGCGGCCGAGATTGACCGTTATGAAAAAGATGGTGCCACCATTGTCGGCATGACTTGTATGCCAGAGGCAGCGTTAGCCAGGGAATTAAAGATTGCCTATATGGCACTTTGCCCTGTAGCCAACAAAGCGGCGGGAAGAGGAAGTAGTAGTGATGGTATATCCCATCAAGAAATCACTCAACAATCTAAAGGAATGATGGACGATGTAATTCAAATGATTACATCCTTTGTCGAGCATTATGGCAACTAGAGAAATTTTAAAAATGGGGCACCCAACCCTACTTGAAATCGCTAAGCCGGTAGAAAAATTTAATACATCCGAGCTCGATTCTATTATCGAAGATATGATTGATACTATGAAGGAAAATGACGGCGCAGGCTTAGCAGCGCCACAGATAGGTTTAGGTATGCAATTAGTCATCTTTGGTTTTGATTCCAATGAAAGATACCCAGAGGCAGACCAGGTTCCTTTTACGGTGCTCATTAACCCTGTAATTACCCCTATTGGTGACGAAGAAGAGGATGGATGGGAGGGTTGTTTATCTGTGCCTGGACTTATGGGGGTAGTCCCAAGATTTAAAAAAATTCGCTATCAAGGTAAGGATCAGCATGGTAATGAGATTGATAGGGAGGTTGATGGCTTTCATGCTAGGGTGGTGCAACACGAATGTGACCACCTGATAGGAAAACTTTATCCGATGAGAATTCGTGACTTTTCCCAGTTCGGATATCTCGATACCTTAACAAAGGAATAACTTCAAGATTTTTCCAGCCTATGATAAAATTTCGCCTTCGGAAGAGTGGCAGAGTGGTTTAATGCACCGGTCTTGAAAACCGACGTGGGTTCGCGCCCACCGTGAGTTCGAATCTCACCTCTTCCGCCAATTAAACTTCATAAAAATCAATATTTAAGTAGAATGAGTGTATGAAAACTACTCTCTTTTTAATAATTTTATTATTTTCTATTAATGGATTTGCTATCAATTGGAAGAAGCTTAGTGAAAACAAAAGCGGAAGTTCCTTTTATGTTGATGTTGAAAACATAAAAAAACATAACGGATTTGTTTATTATTGGATTCTAATCGATTATCTTAAATCAACTAAAATTGGCACCTATTCAGATATTAGCCAATACAAAGTTAATTGTGTGGATGAAAAACAAACTTGGTTAAGTAATACTTTTTACAGTCAACCAATGGCCAAGGGAAAAATAATCACAGAGAATATTCCAGTTTGGAACTATTACGGTTCCACGTTAAATGAAATTAGAAATTTAACTCCAGGTTCACTTGAACATAATATATTGAAAGAAGTATGTCATTTTGAAAGTATTAAATAATAGTTGAAAGATAAGACAGAAATAATGCCAAGTTTTGATAGATGGATATGGCTTCTTAAAAGAACAGTTCAAAGAAATAACTGGAGTCATTTACATGAGGGGTTTTTAACAGATGAGTCATACTTGAGAGAGTTAGCAAATATGATAGATTATGTTAATGATGAGTCAAAAAATGTCCTACCTAACCACAAAGTAAGAGTCTCAATACTGCATAACAAAAATCCGTTATATGAATTTCGACAAAACTTTGCAGTTGCAATGTATAAAAGACAAATTGCAAATCTAAAAGATATTGAGCTCGTTCAAGAGATGATTAAAAGAACGATATGGTCTAAGGAATATGATATTGAATTGATGTCTTTAGTTGCAGATTCATTTGATAGGCATAAGAATGAAGATAAAGATCAAAGTCTTCATCAAGCCTTTCCATTAAAGAAGTTAAACATGGGCAGACCTGAGCCTGAATATAAAACCCCATACAACATACAAAGAATAGTAGCTATGATGTTAGATGAGGATATGTCAATGAACGCTTGCATTGAAGAGCTAGATAAGGAAGCCAATAATCACTCCCTTAAGACTTCAGATAATAGAGGATTATGGCGAAGTGCAAATGAACTCCAAAGACCTAGCATATGGGATGTAAACCGATGGCAAAGTGAGATGACTAAATATAAATACACCGCTCTCAATGATTACTTATTGAATAGAATAGAGCAGGTTGGTAACCAGTTAAATGAAAGAAAAAGGCAAAGGATTAAGCTTAACTGGAAGATAGATATGCCTCAAGAGTTATTCATTTATCCAGACTTTATAGATATTGGTATTGGAAAGTTAAGTGCAAAAGGAACAGTTATAAAAGCAAAAGACTTGCATTGAGGGGGAAGGGATGAAAATTGTAAGTTTATTACCCGCAGCTTCAGAAATTTTGTGTGACTTAGGTGTAATAGATAATATTCATGCAGTCAGTCATGAATGTAATTATCCAGAGTTATTAAAAGAAAAAGTGCAGATAACTTCGAGTACTATCCCTAGTAATATGGAACAGAAGTTAATAAACGATGCAGTCTCGCAGGCAATTAAGAATAAACTCCCACTTTATAATATTGATACAGATAAACTCGATAGGATTAATCCAGATTTAATTATTACTCAGGGCTTATGTGACGTTTGTTCAATCTCTAAAAATGAAATTGAAGCAACACTTAAAGATAAAAGGTGCATATTACCTTCCAAAACCAAGATTGTTTCCTTAAATGGCAAATCGTTTGATGAAATCTGCTCAGATGTTTTGACAGTCGGCAAGCATATTAATAAAGAAGATATTGCAAATAATATAGTTAGCAAAGCTAAAAAAACTAAAATTCAAATGAGTAAAAATCATACTAATAAAAGCATACTTTTACTGGAGTGGATTGATCCATATTTTAGCGCGGGCCATTGGATCCCAGAACAAATTGAAATGGCAGGCCTTAAATCAGCATTGGGGAAGAAAGGAGAAAAATCAAGGCAAATTAGTACTGATGAAATAATTCAATCAGATCCTGATTTTATTGGGTTGATATGTTGTGGTTACGATTTGATTCAAAATAAATCTTTTGCAAAACAAGTTTATGATGACGAAAGAATAAATCATTTAACTGCCATTAAAGATGAAAAAATATATGCGTTTGATTCAGATTCTTATTTCAGCAGACCTTCTTTAAGAATTTTAGAAGGAGCTATGCAACTTAGAAATGCAATTATAAAAAAGGACAATCAGTATCATTGCAAAAGAGATATTTGACTTACAGATGGAACAGCCAAGTATATTTTTAGTCCTAATCTTATTAGCTTTACTTCATTTTAGAAGAAAAGGTGCTGGCATAGCTTAAGCTTAATTATCTAGGCAAACTAGTTTTATGAGAAAAATACTCTTCCTATTATTTTTAATACCTTATTTAGTGTTTGGGGACACGGGACCTTTAGATAATAAAGGTTTGATATGTGCTCAGGTAGTGAAATGTGAAAATGAGTTTCCAGAAAGTGAATTTCATAATAATAAATATCAAGCCCTTATGGATTCAGGGGCATGTAAAAAAGGGTATGCCTCAATAAAAGATATAGATAATTCTGATTTTAAACCCACCTATATGGCACCTATAGGACTATGGTGCAACGCTTATACGTGTAGCCAACCCTTTATCGACGGTAATATGATTAAGGACAATGAATTACCCTATGAAGCCAACACTGAAAAGATTTCAGTGCACAGATATAGTCTCGACAGGAAAACATTGATAATGTCTCAATATTTTATGAACAAACCCTTTTACTATCGGTGCGACATGACTGAAGATAAAAAGGATGTATATAAGCCTTTGAGAGATGAAATCACAAAAAGCAAAGGAAAGTAATAATAAATTAAAATGAAGAAACTACTTATACTCTTATTGATGGCGCCAAACTTCCTATTGGCAATGCCATTAACGTTAAGCGAATATATAGCTAAAAATCCATCTTGGAATTCCTCTGACAGATCATCTCTTTCCTATATAACATTGAGGTGCGGGGTGTTGTTTGAGCAGATAACTGAATTCTATAAAAATAATGCTGAAAAAAAAGAAATTTATAAAATAGCACCAACGGATGCAATAAATTTTTTTCGGTCATCATCTGATATTTATAAGACGAGTTGCATTAATTATGAGTGTATTAAAGTAGAAGAAAAAGACTCACAAGAAAAGGAAAAAAAATGGGCATTAATATACAAAGAAGAGTTAATGAACAATATAAATAACAATGATGAAATGATCTATGGTTATATAAAAAGCGATTTTTCAACTTGTAAGATTAAAGTAAAGCCTATTTTAAAATGAAAAAAATATTAATCATTTTTATGTTTTTAGCTAATTACGTAAATGCTATTGAAAAAAATATTAATGTAGAAACTGCATACCTTGCCGGAGGGTGTTATTGGGGTCTTGAAGAATTAATAAGAAAGCTACCTGGGGTGATAAATACCAAAGTAGGATTTTCTGGAGGGCAATTAAAAAATGCCACTTATAAGGAGGTAAGCAAAGGTAATACTGGGCATGCTGAGAGTATCGAAGTAAAATACGATGCTAAGATTTTAGAGTATAAGGACTTGTTACTTTATTTTTTTAAAATACATGATCCTACGACAATCAATCAGCAAGGTAATGATAAAGGCACACAATATAGGTCGGCTGTATTTTATATTTCTGAGCAACAAAAAGAAATTGCAAATAATATTATTGAGATTGTTGACCAATCAGGGTTATGGGATAGTCATGTTGTTACAGATGTAGTTCCTTTTTCTGCCTTTTATTTGGCAAAAGAATCACACCAAAAATACCTTAAAAAAAATCCAAAGGGCTATAGCTGTCATTTTGAGCGTAAGTTTGATTTCTTAAAGAAAAAAGAATAAAATTTCTAATTACGTCCCACAAAAGGTTTGATAATTGGGAATTGGATTGATCGTTGCATTTCGATATGGCTCATTAAGTATTGTTGGTTCAAATGGTTCTTTTAAAGCTTCAAGTAGGCTTAAAAATACTTTCAAATCTCCTTCTTCTGATGCTTTTAATGCCTCTTCCACATGATAATTATTCGGAATTATTACAGGATTATTTGCTCGCATCATTTTTAAAGACGATTTTAGTGACATTGAATTTTTTGCTAATCTTTCTTTCCAGACTGCATTCCATTCCTGAAAGCCTTTTGAGCTATATATTTCATTGTCTGGAAGTGACTCCTGGCTCAAATCATAAAAAGTTTTTGTATAATCCGCTTTTTCAGTTTGCATCCAATCCAAAAGCTTCTGAATTAGAGATAAATCCTCAGCTTCATCATTATGAAGTCCTAATTTTCTGCACATACCTGAAATCCATGCATCATTAAAAATCTGACTGTACTCTGCAAGTGATGCCTCAGCTAACTTATTTGCCTCTTCCGTGTCTTTATGCAAAAGTGGAAGCAAGCTATCAGCCAATCTACCTAAATTCCAATGTGCAGCGTGTGCCTGACTACCAAATTTATAACGCCCTCTATAATCGATAGAGCTGAAGACTCTTTCCATAGAGAAAATATCCATAAAAGCGCAAGGTCCATAATCAATTGTCTCTCCACAAATACTCATATTGTCAGTGTTCATAACACCATGTATAAAGCCTATGTGCATCCAAGAGGCAACGAGTTTTGCTTGCCGTTCAATAACAGCATTAAGAAAACTAAGGTAGGTATTTTCATCATCTAGAACCTCTGGATAGTGACGTTCAATTGCATAATCAGCTAATTTTTTTAGTTGATTATAGCCAAGCATTCTATGAGCATATTCAAATGTCCCTATCCTTATGTGACTTGAAGCTACACGAGTGAGAATAGCTCCATCCAATAGTGATGACCTCATAATTGATTCACCAGTGGAAACAACCGCTAAACTTCGTGTGGTAGGAATCTTTAATGCGTGCATTGCTTCACTTATTAGGTATTCACGCAACATAGGCCCAACTGCGGCACGACCATCGCCTCCACGTGAGTAGGGTGTCTGACCCGAGCCTTTAAACTGGATATCATATCTTTTGCCATCTAGAGAAATTTTTTCTCCAAGAAGGTGTGCACGACCATCTCCCAATATTGAAAAATGACCAAACTGATGACCGGCATATGCCTGTGCAATTGGATTTGTATTTCTAGGGAGTGCGTTTCCAGAAAAAAGATTTGCTAGCATTGCCTTATCATTTAAATCTAATTCAATCCCTAAAGACTTTGCCAATTCCTCATTGAATATTAAAAGCTTTGGACTACTAACAGGCACAGGATTAATTTTTGTGAAGAATTGTTCAGGTAAATCAGAATAGCTATTTTCTAATTGCCAGTCTTGTGAGTAATTCATAATATAAGTGTTAAGCCTTGATCAGTAGCTAATATTATAGAGTGTTAGGTTTAAAAAAATAGTTTATTTAGTATAAGATATAGTTCTAATTATATTGGATAAATTAACATGACAATAAGAATTGGTGATGAGGCTCCTGATTTTACTATTGATACTACGCATGGAGAAATACATTTTCATGAATGGATTGGTGAAAGTTGGGCTATTCTTTTCTCTCATCCAAAAGACTTTACCCCGGTATGCACTACTGAATTAGGCTATGTGTCAAAATTAAAACCTGAATTTGATAGTCGAAATACCAAAGCTATTGGTTTAAGTACTGACCCTGTAGAGGATCATCAAAAATGGATAGGTGATATTGAAGAGACGCAATCATGCACGATGAATTTTCCTTTGATAGGGGACAATAAGCTTAAGGTGTCCAAGCTATATGACATGATTCATCCTAATGCAAATCCTGGTCCAAGAACCGCTCAGGATAATGCAACCATACGATCAGTTTTTATCATTGGACCGGATAAACAGGTTAAAGCTATGCTTATTTACCCTATGAGTGCTGGGAGAAATTTTGATGAAATACTAAGATTGCTTGATGCATTGCAAATGAATGCAAATCATCAGGTAGCTACCCCTGTGAATTGGAAGAAGGGGGATGATGTGGTCATACCTCCAGCAATATCTGACGAGCAAGCAAATGATAAGTATCCAGAGGGATATACAACACTTAAACCCTACTTAAGGTTAGTAAAAACACCAGAGTAGTTTTCTTTACTTCTTTGATGCCTCTTCTTTAATTAATTTGCCGTCTTTCCAAAGGCCAGTGAATTTATTTTTAAATTTATCTGTAAAGGTTCCTTTACCATTTGCATCTCCATCTTTAAATTCTCCTGCATACACGGTACGGTCAGGAAATCTTTTTTTCCCCTTGCCATGAGCAAGTCCTTTTTTAAACTCTCCAGAATATTCAGATCCATCACCCGATTTCAAGACTCCATTTCCAGATGGGTCGCCATCCTTGAAATTTCCTTGATAAAAATCTCCGTTAGCAAAGTTCTTTTTCCCCTGCCCATTAGGAAAGCCTTGTAAAAAGGTTCCCGAATAGAGTGCATCGTCTTCATATTTGAGCATACCTTGACCATGCATAAGATTATTTTTAAAGGTTCCAGAATACTTAGTTAGTTTAGTATAAGAGGCAACTGCTGATTTAATATTACTTAACCAAAATTTCACATCTTGTTTGGATTTGAATTCAATACTTATCATTTTATCTATAACGTCATTTATCGACGATTCAGCAAAGTATGTTCTACCTTTGCCATCCTTTTGGGCATTCTTAAATTCTCCAAAATAGAAGTCATCTGACTCTTTTTCATATTTTACCCCCTCACCATTAGGAGAACCTTGCTCCCATTCACCAAAATAAACTATACCTCGCTCCTCAAAGCGAATTATTCCAATCCCGTGAGGTTGCCCATTTTTAGTGTCACCCATGTATATTCCACCATTCTGAACCTTAATTACCGACAGTGATTTTGGATTATCAAGGTTGCCTTTTTGCGCAAATTGCTCTTCACGAATGATATTTATTTCTGAATCTGGGGCTATAATTCTTTTATCTTTGTCACTGGCGTTGTATTCATTATCTCTATCAAGTTCCTCTCCAATTCTGCTATCAGATTCTTGATTAAGGTCATCGTTAATAATCATCTTTATGTTGCCACGGTCCACCAATTTAGCAGATTTTGTGTTTTGAGACTCAATATTGAACTCTTTTGCGACTTCCATTGCAGTTTCGTTAATTTTAAATCCAAGATTTGAATAAGTTGTTTTCTGTTCTGTTGAAAGTTTTTGCTTAGCTATTAAAGTGAGATTATCTAAACTAGAGTTTGAATCAAACGAAACAGGGCAGGCGTTAATTTTTGCATTTTTTCTTGCTTTATCAAGATCTATATCATTGTTGATGGTTATTTTATTTATGGCACTTTTACCACCCCAACCTTTTTCCCATTTACCCATCCATGGCATTATTTTATCGGGGTTACCACCCAATTTATGTACAGCATTTGCTAAAAAATCGTTTTTATTCGTTCCAGGAGGTTGGGGAACTAGAACCCATAAATCTCCATAGTCAGAATTTATTTGTTTGTAGATATAACATCTACATTCTTTCACAGTCATTTCCCCAATACAATTATTTTGAACCCAGTAAGGAGAGCCATTAAATTCACCTTCGTAAATATATGTGCCAGTGTAGTCACCACTTGGCGCACCAGTGGGGTTATCGTTCGGAGCAGAATTAATATTATCGCCACCATTTTTGTCCCAGGTATGTTCAACGATTAATGCTTTAGGGATTTCATCGCCCTCAATAGCTCTGGCATGAGTAACGATGAGTGAAGCTAGAGTTAAAAAAAGGATGAATCGCATAAAGGAGCCATATTTTATATAAAAGTCATTTTAGTTTAGCAATAATTAAACTAAATACAACCTTATTCATCATGATGAATTAATTCAATGAATAGATAAATAATCTGGATATAAATAGTTATCGTTTTACATCTGTTTTGTTATAAACTGATTCTATTAATGTCATATCAATAAAAACATGCACAAAATAATTTTTTTTACAAAAAAATTTATTTTTCCCTTACTTTTAGGATTAATTTTTGTATTGCTTACTGGAACGGTTGCGGCTTATTTCTTCCTTAAATCTAATACAGTGTTTGTTAAAGGACTTATAGAAAAGGAATTAGAAGCACGAATAAGCTATGACGTAGAGATTGATTCTGTTGAAGCCCAATGGCATTTCACAAACCCAAGTATTATAGTCAATGGCTTTAAAATTTATAACAAAAACTACCAAAAATCTATAGCTGCGGATAAGATGGAATTTGATTTTTCATGGCTCTCACTGGTTAAGTTTTTTCCAGTTATTGATAGAGTGCAGCTTGATCGGCCAAATATAAATATCATAAGGGATGTAAATGGACTTATTTCTATTAATGGTATTGATTTTACAATGGGTAAAAATAACCTTGATCTTTCAAGTTGGTTACTAAATCAAGACGACGTCATAATAAATGAAGGACAACTTAGCTGGCAGGACCTTACTAGAAGTAATGATATTTTACAGTTAAATGACCTTAATTTTAGCTATGGATCTTCAAAGTTATTATCCTTCATTGGCCGAAGAGAATTTATGGTTAATACACTTATCAATTCTGGCTCTGATGAGTATGTGGCTTTAAATGGGTTCATCGATATTAGGAGCATTGAAAATTATGATGATCTAGAGGGATATTTTAATATTAAGCTCAATAATTTTGAGCTTGCTAAATTAAGCCCATGGCTTGATTACCCAGAAAATATATCAACGGGTGTTGGTGATTTAAGTGCGGATGTTTATCTTAAAGATGCGCAAATAATAAGGGTTGATGGAAGCACTAATCTTAATAATGTAACAATTATAAAAGAAAAATTTAAAGCAATTAAAATCAATAATTTAAATAGTTTTTTTGATGTAAATTATAGTAATAATCTAGCACAGATTAACCTCAATAATTTGTCCTTTATGGTTGACGGATTCAGTTTAGAATCGCTTAATCTTAATGCAAGTTTTAATTCATCTGACCAATTATATGCCATTAGCTTTGACATTGATGAGACTGATCTATTCTCTATTTCACAACTTAGCCAATATTTTCCTGATAATTTCAATTTCTTAAAAGAACCTATGAAAAGATTATCTCCAACAGGAAAAATAAGTAACGTAAAATTTAATTGGGAGAAGGGAGATAATTTTTTTCGCGGTCTTGAGCTTAAAATGGATGTGGAAAAGATAAATTTTAAACCTCTTAACGGATATCCTGGTGTAAAAAATCTATCTGCTATTTTAAACATTGCTAACAATGAAGGTTCTCTCCAAATTAACTCCAATGACTTGGTAATTATTCATAATAATACTTTTAGACAGCCAGTCAAATTTGATCAAATTATAGGCGATCTTACTTGGTTGGATAATAGATACCAGATTTCTAATTTAAAAATTAATAGCCAAGATTTTGTTTCGAATATGCAAGCAACCTACATTTCTTCAGATAGTGGTGCTGGAGATATTGACCTTGAAATTAATATACCCAATGCAGATATATCGCGGCTCAGTAATTATTACCCAAAATCTATTGGAGAAGACGGCCTTAAATGGTTAGACACTTCACTTTTGAGAGGATTAGCTAGTAATACAAAAATAATAATTCGTGGAAATATGCAAGAATTTCCTTTTGTTGATGAGGAAAATAAGCCAGATTCTTTGGAAGGTTTATTTGAAGTTACTTCAAGCATTACGGGAAGTACCATTGAATATGGAACAGGATGGCCAAATGTAGAAAATTTTGATATTGATGTTAAGGTAACTGGATCAAAAATAGAATTTACAAGCAATCAAGGCCATATACTTAATAATGAAATCGTATCCTTTTCAGGTGTTATCGATGATTTTACAAAAGAGGATGCATACCTAGATATTAACCTCAAGACTAATAGCTTTTTAGATAAGATGCTAAATGCGATAAACAATAGCCCTGTAAAAAAAGTCATGAAGGGTACTTCAGAGAGTATGAAGGGAAGTGGTCCTGGTCAATTAGACCTTATGCTTAGTATTCCTCTTAAAGATGCAGAGGCTATTCGCTATACTGGGTCTTATTTCTTTAATGGATCTTCAATGGAAAATCAAGATCTTGACCTACCTTTGTTAAGTGACATTAAAGGTAAGCTAATTTTTGATAATAATGGTATATCGCTTAATAATGGGAGAGCAATTTTATCTGATCAACCTTTATCAATAGCTCTTAAAAATAAAGATAAAGCAACTGTTATGGACTTTAGTGGTACTTTCGATAGCAAATTTATCGCTACAAAATTGGGGGATGAATGGTCAAATAATATTAAAGGCCAAACCGAGTGGCAAGGTAGGTTAACCCTTTCAGATAAGGAATCTGATTTAATTTTAAGTACTAATCTCATTGGGTTATCCATCAATTCAATGCATGATTTGAATAAAGAAAAGGATGAATCAATTCCGTTCCAATTAAAAAAGCGTACGTCAACATCATCAATCGATTATATAGATATGACCTATGGCAAAATAATTACAGCCAGGTTTGTTCGAGAGAGTGATAATAAAATTAAACGTGGATTTATTGGTATAAACACCATTCCTTCAATGCCAGAAAATGGCATTATTATAAATGCAAGTATAGATTTCCTGGATACAAAAAGCATCAAATTTTTATTTGATCACCATAGTCAGGAGGGTAATAACAGTAAAAATATTCAACAAAATTCACTATTTGAAAAAGTGATTTTAAATGTAGATGAGTTAATGATTAAGGGTAATAAATTAACCAAGGCATCCATCAATTATGCTCCTACAATAGATGGTTCTAATATAAGAATTGATTCAAGAGAAGTAAGTGGTGATATAAGTTGGTCTCTTCCTGATAAATTATATAAGCTAAATTTTAGTAAAATACACCTAATACGTGAGGAGAAAGACAGTAAAAATGAAGAAATCATTACTGAGGAAAATATAAAGACTGAAACTGATTCTGGACATGAATCAAATACGGAATTGAGTAAGATTGATATGAAGGTAGACTCATTTAAAATCAATGAAAATGACTATGGAAAAATAATGTTAACGGCTCGTGAAGACCTTGAAGGCTTTGTTTTTGATTCGTTAAGTATTGTAAACGACGCATATACATTGAAAGGTAATGGATATTGGAAGTCTGATATTTTTCCTGAAAAAACTTCCATGAGCTTTGAATGGGATATTAAAAACGTTGGTAACACACTTAATAATCTTGGATATCCTAACCTAATTGAAGATGGATATGCTTCAGTTATTGGATTAATTACCTGGGACGATGACCCCGCTAATTTTAGTGCAGAAGATTTTTATGGAAATTTTACAATCAATACAAAAAAAGGAACCATAAAGAAAATTGAGCCTGGGGTGGCTGGTCGACTTGTAGGTTTAATTTCGCTACAAAATCTACCTAGACGTTTAACTTTAGATTTTAGTGATCTCTTTCAGGAAGGACTTCCTTATAAAAAGGTGCAAAGTCCAAAAATTATTATTAACAAGGGCGTACTGTCAACTAAGGAGCTTAATATAAAAGCACCATCAGCTAATATTAGGATGGAAGGTATAATTGATTTTGTGGATGAAACTCAGGATCTTCATGTCATTATTGAACCAAAAGTTAGTGATACTATTACTGCAGGTGCTCTTGTGGGTGGGCCTTTAGCAGCAGCAGCAGCATTTATTGCACAAAAAATCCTTGATGACCCTTTTAATAAAATTACTACGGCTGAATACCATATTACTGGGTCATGGGATGATCCACAAGAAAAGATAGTTGATACCAAGGTAGATAATTTCATTGAAGATTCAATTATAAATCCAGCAGGAGATGTCCTTGATGGAGTAGGAGGGGTAATCAATGATTTTATTATTCAACCAGCCGAAGAGCTTAATAATTAATAAAAATCAGAAGGGAAATGAATGAAAAATTTTTTATGTTGTCTGTGGTCTACACCTACCGCTGTTGTGTTAGGTTCTTTAATAATTGCTTTTCACCATGTATGGATCAACAAATATGAGTTTATTCCATACGACAATGGGCAGTCATTTACGGTAGTTAATAAATGGACTGGAAAGATATGCACTCACCCTGTCACCCTTGAATCGCACGATACCTTGTTTGACAAAGGGGCTGTTTTTCTTACTTGTGACGAATTCCCCTTAGAGTCTGGTAAGGTAGAGTTACCGTAAATCGTTTTGAAAATATCTTTTATATATAATGGTTAATATCTACCGCACTATATTGTTAGTATTTATGGTTATGACATCAGCATATGCTTATGCAGATATCATTGGTATTGTGCAGAAAGTAGTTGATGGAGATACCATACATTTAACAGATGATAATGGGAAGCTACACAAGGTAAGGTTACTTGGAATTGACGCGCCAGAGATGGATCAATCCTTTGGGTTTGAGTCGCGAGAGATGCTTGTGAACCTAGTTGAGGGTGAACGAGTAATTATTGACTCTCGCAAGAAGGATAGATATAAGCGTATATTAGGGAAAATATACTTAGATGATATCGACGTTAATTTGACCATGATAAGCAAGGGTTTAGCTTGGCATTATAAGCGTTATAGAAAAGATCAGTTGAAAAGAGATATACCAATTTATTCAGAGGCCGAACAAACAGCAAAGGATAATGCTATTGGTTTGTGGAGTGATACGGCATTTATTCCGCCATGGGAGTGGCGTCAAAATAAGCGACGAAAAAAACCTTAAATTTTCTTTCTTTCGACAACTGCTTGAGCCAGTGTTCCGCTATCAATATATTCAATTTCTCCGCCCATAGGCAAGCCTCTTGCAATTCTTGTGATTTTTATATTAGTTTCTTTTAAAAGTTCCTGAATGTACTGAGCCGTTGCGTTCCCTTCAGCAGTAAAATTAGTTGCCAATATCACTTCTTTGATATCCGCGTTTTTTATGCGTTCAATCAGTTTATTAAGGTGAATTTCTTTGGGACCAATCCCATCAAGAGGAGATAATCTTCCCATTAAAACAAAGTACATACCCTTATAAGAGTGGGTTTGCTCCATCATTAAAAGGTCAGTGGGCATCTCCACTACACATAGTGTATGTTGATCTCTTTTTGGTGATGAACAAATATTACAAATTTCTTCTTCAGAAAAATTATTGCATAATTTGCAGTTACCTAACTGTTCCAATGCGTCTGTAATTGAATCAGATAGATTCTTTGCCCCCTTGCGGTTCCTTTGAAGGAGATAATATGCAAGTCTTAATGCTGATTTGGGACCAACTCCTGGTAGGCATTTCAAAGCATCAACTAAGCTTTCCAGGCGATCAGTTTCTTTCATCTTAGAAGGGAAGATTCATACCAGGTGGGACTAAGCCACCCATTTTTGTAGAGGTTGTTGATTCAATCTTCTGTAAGGCATCTTTTAAAGCTACCAGCACCATATCCTCTAACATTTCTTTGTCATCTAATATGGATGGATCTATATCAATTTTTTTTACTTCATGCTTACAAGTCATCAAAATTTTTACAAGGCCACTACTTGCTGATCCTTCCACTTCTATTGTTGCAAGCTCTGCTTGGGCTTTTTGCAAATTAGCTTGCATCATTTGAGCTTGTTTCATAATATTGCCCATACCACCTTTACTCATACTATTTCCCTTTTTTAATTGGTTCAATACTGGATGGAATAATTTCTGCATTAAAGTCAGAGATTAATTCCTTAACTAAACTATCTTGCATAATAGCAGATTCAATATTTTCCATTAACTCTGCTTTTTGAGCTCTCTTCTCTAAAGCTGGAGAGGTGCTTATTTTATCAACAGTTATTATCACCTTTATTTTTTTATTAAAGTGATTAATAAGTACCTCTTCAAGTTTTTCTGAGTAATGACCTCTTGAAAGATGAGTTTTTGATTCATCGATAGATAGATGGAAAGTATTATCTTGAAGTTCAATAAATTGGCACTCTTGCGCTAACGATTTAGCAACACCATTTTTGAGTTGATTGACTAAGGTAGACCAATCTCCATCAAAAGTTATATTATTGTTTTCCTGCTTAGCTTCTGTTAATTCAATATTGGTGGACTTATTCTTAATTTCTCCATTTTCAGATTTTAATGGGAGTGGCTCATTGGGTTGACTTTTTTTTTCATGCGGTTTTTTATCGTTTTTTTTGATATTTTCTTGAGATGTTAATCCTAGGTTACTTGTTGGATAAAATGCTAACATCCTCAATAATGTCATATTAAAACCAGTTATAGGGTCTGGAGCTAGATATAAATCCTTTTTTCCATGTATGCAGATTTGGTAAAATAATTGTAGACTTTCAGCAGTCAATTCATCTGCAAGCTTTTGGTACATATCTTTCTTGCTTGAATTTTTTAAATGATCTGGAATAATTTTACAGACTGTTAGTTCATGAAATAATTTTGCTAAATCATTCAAGGCACCTTCGAATGATATATTATTGGCATCCATTTCCCTTGCTAATTTATTTAAACTAACTCCATTTTGCGCTATTAAGCATTCAATTATTTTAAATAAAATTTCATCATCTATGGTGCCTAGCATTTGAATGACTTTTTCAACACTAACCTTACTTTGAGAGAAGGCTATGGCTTGATCTAAAATTGATAAGGAATCTCGCATACTTCCATTGGAAGCTTTTGCTATGATCTGTAAAGCTTCATCTTCTGCTTCAATTTTTTCTTCATTTAGAATATGTTTGAGATGGTTCGTGATATCGTCAACAGTCATTTGTCTTAAATTAAATTGAAGGCATCTTGATAAGACAGTGACTGGAACCTTTTGTATTTCTGTGGTTGCAAGGATAAATTTAATGTGTTCAGGAGGCTCCTCTAAGGTTTTCAACATCGCATTAAATGCACTTTTGGATAGCATATGCACTTCGTCAATAATATAAATCTTAAAACGACCAGAGGTGGGCGCATATTGTGCATTTTCAAGAAGCTCAATCATATTATCCACACCGGTGTTAGACGCCGCATCAAGTTCAATAAGATCGACATAGCGGCCGACATCTATTTCTGTGCAGGCAGGACACTTCAAGCAGGGTTTAGATGTTATTCCAGTATCACAGTTAAGGGACTTCGCCAGGATTCGTGCAATCGTAGTTTTACCAATTCCCCTGGTGCCGTTAAAGATATAGGCATGATGAAGGCGATTTTGGTCAAGTGCATTACTTAAAGCTTGCACAGCACTCTTCTGACCCACAAGAGTATCAAACGATTTTGGTCGCCATTTTCGGGCTAATACTTGATATGACATGTTGTCTTTTCAATTAAGTTATTAAGGCGAGCCAGACCCCCGGCACTTGTATCTTTAGTTGTGGCTGCTTGCTTCCGCACCTGACCAGGTTAGCTAAATAACAATGCGGGGAGGCCCGCCAACAAATATTTTACCTGAATAAAACCTATCTTCACTATTTACCCACATTTTTTTACTGGATGATCTTTAAGGTACTCCCATTCTTCATCAGTATAAATTCGAGAGCGAATAATGAATCGTAAGCCTGTTGGTCTCTCAAGCGAAAATTGACCACCAGTTCCTTTTATGGCATCCAAGGTAATATGCGTGTGCTCCCAATAGGCAAATTGCTCGGCACTCATATAAAAGGCGGTATTTCTTACGGTACCTATTTCAACGTCAGCATTCCCAACATAGAATTCGCCCTTGGTGTAGCACATAGGAGCACTTCCATCGCAACAGCCACCAGACTGATGAAACATGAGTTCTCCGTGCTGTGCTGTCAGCTCGTCAATGAGTTTGTTTGCAGATTCTGTAGTTGATATTCTTGTTATCATGATAAATAAAGGCCAAGCAAATACTTGGCCTTATCTATTTTCTATTCGATCTAAAAGAAACCGAGTTTAGTTTCGCTGTAACTTACATATAAATTTTTCGTTTGCTGGTAATGATCGAGCATCATTTTGTGCGTTTCACGTCCGATACCTGATGATTTGTAACCACCAAACGCTGCATGTGCAGGATAGGCATGGTAGCAGTTAGTCCACACTCGACCAGCCTGAATACCTTTACCCATTCTAAATGCAGTATTACCATCTCTAGTCCATACCCCAGCCCCCAGACCATAAAGGGTATCGTTGGCAATTTCTAATGCCTCTGCCTCATCTTTAAAGGTTGTAACGGATACAACAGGACCAAAGATTTCTTCTTGGAAAATACGCATTTTATTATTACCTTTAAATACAGTTGGCTCAATATAGTAGCCACCTGTATGCTCCCCCTCGTGAGTAGTTTTATTTCCACCAATTAAAAGTTCTGCACCTTCCTCTTTACCAAGCTTAATATAAGATAGAATTTTTTCCATTTGCTCACTAGAAGCTTGTGCACCAAGCATAGTCGATGCATCCAAAGGACTTCCTTGCTTAATTGCTTTCACTCGCTCCAGCGCTCTTTCCATAAACTTATCGTAAATAGATTCTTGAATTAGTGCGCGGGAAGGACAGGTACATACCTCGCCCTGGTTAAGGGCAAACATGGTAAAGCCTTCTAATGCTTTATCAAAAAAGCTGTCATCTTGCTCTAAAATATCTTCAAAGAAAATATTTGGAGATTTACCACCTAACTCAAGAGTGACTGGAATAATATTTTGCGATGCATATTGCATAATCAATCGACCCGTTGTGGTTTCACCGGTAAAGGCAATTTTAGCAATTCGGGTTGAACTGGCTAGTGGTTTTCCTGCTTCCAGACCAAAACCATTAACAACATTCAATACACCTGGTGGCAAAAGATCCCCAATAATTTCTATTAATACCATAATAGATACAGGTGTTTGCTCCGCAGGTTTCAATACAATACAGTTACCCGCAGCTAATGCTGGCGCTAATTTCCATACTGCCATCAAAATAGGGAAGTTCCATGGAATGATTTGACCAACAACACCTAGTGGCTCATGAAAATGATAGGCCATGGACTCATGATCTATCTCCCCAATAGAACCCTCTTGGGCTCTAATTGCACTTGCAAAATAGCGAAAGTGATCAATTGCAAGGGGAATATCAGCTGCCATACATTCACGTATAGGTTTGCCATTATCCACTGTTTCCGCAAGGGATATGGTTTCAAGATTTTGTTCCATTCTGTCAGCAATTTTGAGAAGAATATTGGCACGTTCTGTTGCGCTCGTTTTACCCCAAGCATCTTTTGCAGCATGCCCGGCATCTAAAGCAAGATTTATATCTTTTTCATTAGAACGGGCAACCTCACAGAAAGGCTTTCCTGATATAGGTGTAATATTTTCAAAATACTTACCATCAACTGGTTTAACCCATTGATTATTTATATAATTATCGTATTTTTCTTTTTTATATGGGCTGTCAATTCCAAGATCTTTAAGGGTGGTAAAAGCCATGCTATCTCCTGATTTATTTATTGTTAGTGAACGAATTAAATTATTTTGTAAAATAAAACAATAATCCTATTAATATGATAAATCAAGGTAAATAATGTTTGCAATTGCTATATAATTTGCAGCTCGGAAGGGTGGCCGAGTGGTTTAAGGCGCACGCCTGGAAAGCGTGTTTAGGGTATATTCCCTAACGAGGGTTCGAATCCCTCTCCTTCCGCCAAATTTCACCCTTGTTAGCTTTAATAACCCATCGAAAGTTTTATTTAAAATCAGTCATATAAACGTAATAATCTTATGATGTTTATTTTATTTACTTATTTAAAGAGTGTCATATTTAATTTATTACTGATAGAGTTAGATTTATTAAGGTTCGGTTACTTTAAATAATTAAGCTTTAATTTATATGGATAATTGAATTGGACAAAAGTGTTTATAAAAAAATATTACTGATATGTACTTTTTTTTATGCTTCGCTATGCTTTGCTGAGGATGAAAATTTTTATACTGCATTCAAGAGTGGGGCATCATATGGACAAAACACTGGGCTGGTCAGTTATGATAATAATGTAGGTGAGGGTGGTGCAGCAACCCTTCAAAATAGCGACTTAAGTTCTTCCTTAACTTCTGGCATAAGCGTTGGTATATATTTTACCAATAATCTTCGTGGAGATTTTTCACTCGAATATAAAAACAACCAAAAGCTATCTACTACCGATTCTCCAACACCTGCATTTGATTATACTGGTGGTTTTAGCAGTGTAAGCAGTTTTTTAACGGGGTTTTATGATTTTGATTCCGTCGATATCATAGATAGATCTATCACTCCCTTTGTGCTAGGCGGAATAGGCTACGCAATTAATGAAACAGGCAAAATCAAAATTCTTGAGATAGGAGCAGCCGAAGCCGATGCTGTCTTTATGGATAGTGACTTTGAGGAAAATATAGCTTGGAAGGTTGGGGCTGGTGCGAGCGTAAATATTACCAATAACTTAATATTTGACATGCAATATGAATTTGTGGATTTAGGTTCTTTAAAGGCGGGAGATTTCTTTAGAGCTGGGGAAATGATAGGTACGATGGAGATCCCCATGAAATTTGATTACCGAACGCATGATTTTAACGTAGGTCTTCGATACAGCTTTTAATGATTAATATGCATCTGCCCAGTTGTTGGGGTCTCATTAAGTCTTACGCTTTTTGTCTTTATTAACTCATTGAATTCCTCTTCAAAAGCCTTAAATAAAATATTAAAGGCCATTCAAATATTCTCTATTTCTGTCAATAGTGGATTTGTTTTAATCTATTCCATCAATTTTGAAATAAAATATAGGTTATAGTAAGCTTTAAGTAAAAAATGCACCAAAAAGCTATTGTAATGTTTTTGAATAGGGATTAGATCATGATATTCAGATTTAAGATTATTTTATTTACAATCTTTATGTTTATTTCACAGATTGGTTTAAGTGCTTCTAAAGTTGAAATCGATGCTCAAATAGATGAAGTTCTAATTAAACTATATGACTTTTCACCGGCAGCAAAAACTTTAGCAAGCAAAGCTGAGGGTATTTTAGTTTTTCCAAATATTGTTAAGGCTGGATGGGTTATTGGTGGCTCCTATGGAGAGGGCGCCTTAAGAGTGAATGATCAGAACATTCAATACTATAATAATATTTCTGGTTCTGTTGGGTTTCAATTTGGAGTAGAAAAAAGATCTGAAGTAATTATTTTTTTAGACAAAACTGCTTTAATTTCTTTTCAAACAAGCGACGGTTGGGATGGCGGTGCTGATGGTAGTGTGGCTATTGCAACTTTTGGAACAGGTGAAGCTTTTACGTTAGAAAATATTAAAGATCCAATTGTTTCTTTTATATTCTCGCCTGAAGGCTTAATGATTAATGCCTCGCTTGAGGGTACAAAGATTAGTAAGATAAAAACTCCTGAATAGCTTTAATCCTAGTATGCATCTGCCCAGTTGTTTGGGGTCTCAAACAGTCTTACCCTCTTGGGCTTTATCAACCCTTTGAATTCCTCTTCAAAAGCCTTGGATATGATATCAAAGGCTACTAAGGCCATATTTTCAGCTGTAGGTACTTTAGGAAAGATTACGGTTTTATGATTTTCTAAGCTATTTAAAAAATCGAGCACCTCTTTATCTTTTTCATAGACAATAAAAGCATGATCCCAAGGTTCTACGATGACCTTTTTGATGAGACTTTTTGCATCCTTAAAATCCATTACCATTCCAAAATCAGAAATATCTTCCTGATCAATAATATCTCCTACAATAGTAACCTCCAGGGCATATCTGTGCCCGTGCAAGTTTCTACAGTTACTTTTATGATTAGGTATTCTATGACCAGAATCAAATTCCATTCTTGTGGTAATTTCCATAGACTAGAGGTTATCTATTGCTTTAATCCTCATTAGAGCAGGTGGGTGAGAATGATTGAATGATGAATAAAGTGGGTCAGGTGTCAATGTAGAAGCATTGTCTCGATAAAGTTTAGTTAGCGAACGCTTTAAATCGTCTCCTTTTGCAACAAGGCATGCATAAGCATCTGCTTCGTATTCATTTTTTCTTGAAATAAAAGCCATAGCTGGTTTAATGAAAAAGAATAGATAGTTCAATAATACAAAATTAAAAAGCATCAAGAAATTAGCGTCTGACATGATCTCAACACCCAGTACCTCATAAAAAAGAGGATTATCTTTTAGCCCACCTAATACATATAAACTTAAAAATAAAATGGTAATCATGATTGCCATAAACTTTTTCACATGATTCATTTTAAAATGCCCTAATTCATGTGCAATAACTGCCTCTATTTCTTTATGGGTAAGCTTATCTAAAAGAGTATCAAAAAATATGATGCGTTTTGTTTTTCCAAAACCACCAAAAAAGGCATTACCATGCGAACTTCTTAAAGAGCCATTCATAATAAAAAGTCCTTGCGATTCGAAACCACATTTCTTTAATAACTTTTCAATGATGACTTTTAGTTTCTTATCCTCTAAGGGAGAAAATTTATTTTTCAGTTGCTGCAAAAGGGGCCCTAATGCCGACATAATGATAATAACACTACTTAAAAATACCCATAGCCAGAACCACCAGGATGCACCAAGCGCAGAAATTATCCATAGAGAAATGTATATGATAACAAATGTAACTGCTGCAGTAGTGGTTAAATCAATAAGCACATCACTTATGAAGGTCTTAGTTTTAGTTTTATTGAATCCAAATTTTTCTTCAATAACAAACGTACTATAAAAATTACTTGGTATTTCTATTGCGGATAGAAGAACTGCAAGGATGGTAACAACTAGAGAACCCCCAATTAATGAAGTAACATCGATATGAGTAAAGAAGCTATTCAGTTGATTAATACCTCCACCAATGGTTAAGTAATAGGTAATAATGGCGGAAATAACTAAACCAAAAGATCCAAATTGTGTTTTAGCAACGGTATAGTCTGCTGCTTTTTGATGATCCTTTAATTTAATATTTTTTGCAAAAGCTTCTGGGACTTTATTTTTATTTTTACAAACAAAATTTATTTGTCTTTTATTGAGCCATAATTCAAAAATTGCGGCAAATAAAATTAAAAAAATAAAAAAATACTGGTAATTGATTGTCATTAATAATAGTTCTATGTAAAAGTGTGTATTGTGCAGTAAAATTGCAATTAAAGTAAGTCGAAAGAGCGGAAAACCTGCGCTATTAAAAAAAATTAATGGAAATCATGATGGAAAATAAAGTTAAACATAACAATAATTTAATTTGGCTCGATATGGAAATGAGCGGACTAGATCCTGAAAATGATAAGGTGCTGGAGATCGCGGTAGTAATAACGGATCCATTTCTAAAAATTATTGCAGAAAGTCCTGTTTTTGTAATCCATCAAGATGATGAAGTATTAGCCCGAATGGATAATTGGAATCAGTCTACACATGGAAAGTCCGGGTTAATTGAAAAAGTAAAGAATTCCAAAAATTCTGAAGAGACCGTAACGCGTCAATTGATTGAATTCATGGAAAAATATGTGGATAAAAATAAATCCCCCATGTGTGGAAACTCGATATGTCAGGATCGAAGATTTATGGCCAAACACATGCCTGAATTAGAAAAATTTTTTCATTATAGGAATCTTGATGTAAGTGTATTTAAAGAATTATCAAAAAGATGGAAGCCTGAGATTGTTGATGGATTTAAGAAGGCAGGTAAGCATGAGGCGCTTGCAGATATCATAGAATCCATTGAGGAATTAAGATATTACCGCGAACACTTTATTAAAATAAAAGATGACTAATTTTCTTCTCATTGGATTTTCGGCTGCTATTGGTGCTTGGCTTCGTTGGCTGATAGGCGTCGGCTTTTCTGGATTATTTCCTGGATTACCCCTCGGAACACTCGCAGTCAATTTATTAGGTGGCCTTCTTATGGGCATCTCAATTGCTTTTTTTCAATCATTAACGAATATCTCTGAGGAAATAAAGCTCATCGTTAATGTGGGTTTTTTGGGAGGGCTAACTACTTTCTCAGCTTACACAGCAGATATATTTGCATTAATGCAAAAAGGAGAGTTATATGTGGCTCTCCTTTTAATTTTTGCTCATATTATTGGTGCCTTAGCGCTTTGTTACATAGGCTTTTATTTTACTAACCTTTCTTTGCGGTCTTTTTAGGCTTAGAAGTTGTTTTTTTCTTAGTCTCAACCATCTCCAGCTTTCCAGTCGATTTCGCTTCAACTTTATCCTTTTGCCAATCTGCTTTTTTTCTTGGCTTAGGTTTTGAAGCCTTTTTTTCCTGAACCTCTTTATCGGATTTCTTCGTTTCCACTAATTTTAATCCTGCTTTCTCAAGGTCTACCTTTGGTGTTGGAGTTTTTCTTCTTACAGGTTTTTTCTTTAATTCTTTTTTTTCAGATTTGACTTCGGCAATTGTTTCAACAGCCTTATTGTTGGTTTTGTCTTTTACTTTTTCAACTGCTTTATTTACAGCATTTTGCTTATCCGCCAAATCATTTGAAGCTAGAGCAGGTTTTTCTTTTTCAGTGATAGCATTGTTAACATTCTTTGATGAATCTCTTTTTTGATAAGAATCTTTGTGAACATTTGGTCTTCTATTACGATTTCTCCCTGGCTTTTTATTGGTATAGTGATTAGATTTTTTATGGCTTGAGTTTTCAGATGATTGCTCACTATCTTTTAATGTATTTTCAATTTGTTTATCACCCAAGGTTTGAATTTGTCTATCTTCCTCATCTGATCCAATAAGGTTTTTAAAGAATCCAAATAATGATTTATTCTTTTTGCTATTTCCTTTATTTGGTATTAGTGATTTGACTGCTGGAATAAGCTTCTCCTTAACCTCGTCTTCATTTCCGTTTATCATTTCCTCAGATGGCGGTTCAACTGCTGTATAGCTGACTTTTCCTGCTTTTTGAGCAGATTTCTCTATAAGATATTTTGGTATCTCGTAATAACGATTAGGAATAATTACAATGTTATTACCACTTTTTTCTTCTATTGCATTAATGGATGATCTTTTTTCATTAAGGAGCAGAGTAGCAACCTCCACAGGGAGTTGAATAGCAATTGTCTGATTTTCTTCTTTAGTTGATTCATCCTCAATTAACCTTAACATGTAAAGGGCAGTTGATTGCGTATCTCTGACTCGACCGGTACCATTACATTTTGGACATACACCATTTATGGTATCACCTAAACTTGGTCTTAATCTTTGTCTGGATAATTCCATCAAACCAAAGCGAGATATCTTGCTGGTCTGAATTCTAGCTTTATCATTTTTTAATGCATCGCGTATTTTATTTTCAACGTCCCTTTGATTTTTTTGATATTCCATATCAATAAAATCAACTACCACCAATCCACCTATATCTCTTAATCGTAATTGTTTGGCTAATTCCTCAGCAGCCTCAAGGTTGGTGTTAAAGGCTGTATTTTCAATATCGCGACCTTTGGTAGACCTACTCGAGTTAACATCAACGGATACTAGCGCCTCGGTATGATCGATAACAATAGATCCTCCAGATGGAAGTTGAACTTCTCTTAAAAATGCAGATTCTATTTGATTTTCAATATTAAATTTTGAAAAAAGGGAAGTGTCATCTTCGTAAAGTTTTATACGATCAACATAATCCGGCATAACATGGCTCATGAACTGATGAGCTTGATCAAATATTTCTTGCCTATCAATGAGAACTTCTGCAATATCTTCACTAAAGTAATCTCGTATTGCCCTGATGACCAAATTACTTTCTTGGTATATAAGAAATGGCCCTTCTTGAGCATTAGCTGCATTTTCAATAGCTTCCCAAAGCTGGTTCAGATAATCCAAATCCCATTGGATTTGTTCAACTGATGCGCCGATCCCTGCCGTCCTGCCAATAACACTCGTACCTTTTTTTACTTTTAGTTTTGATAATACTTCTTTAAAATTGGTTCTTTCTTCACCTTCAATTCTTCTAGAAATACCACCGCCATCCTTGTTATTTGGCATTAAAACAATATATCTTCCAGCTAGGGATAAATAACTCGTCAAGGCAGCGCCTTTATTTCCTCGTTCATCTTTGCTAACCTGAACAATTATTTCTTGGCCTTCTTTCATAATATCTTTAATAGAAAGATCTTTTTTTCTTGATTTTTTTGAGTAGTATTCTGGGGCTATTTCTTTGAAGGGGAGAAATCCATGCCTATCAACACCATAGTTTACAAAGGCTGCTTCTAGGGAGGGTTCTATTCTGGTAACTACGGCTTTATATATATTGCTTTTTCTTTGTTCTCGATTACCCCTTTCAAAATCTAGGTCTTCTAGCTTTGAATCACTTACAATTGCAACTCTAAGCTCTTCAGATTGTGTTGCATTGAATAACATTCTTTTCATTACCTATCTCCATATAGTCTGAAGATTTAGATAAAGAAATCAATATAAATTACATGTGCATAAGCAGACAAGCGAAAACTTCAATAGCTTCGGATTGTTTATCTTATTCTTATTTTAATAGCGTACTTACTTTTAACTGTTTAATAATAAATTACCGCTTATTTATTTTAATTAATTTATTTTAAATTCTTTATATAAAAATCTTTTTTTAATCTACTTCTTATCTATTTTTGGTGAGTAGATCGAACCTTAAATTCTGTTGTCTTTATGTATAATTCAGAATTGTTTTTCTCTTTAATATTTAAAGATATCTGAACAAGTAAAGTATATGTTATAAATCAATAAAAGAAAACTAATAAATGGTAGGTATTTTGAACAATAGCATAAGATATGAAGTGATCGATGAGGGTAGCAATGGTCAAAAAATCGATAATTATCTTATAAAGATTATCAAGAATGTTCCAAAAAGCCATATTTATAAATTATTAAGAAGTGGTCAGGTAAGGGTAAATAAAAAAAGAGTTAAAACAGATTTTAGACTTTCTATTGGAGATAGCGTTCGTATACCGCCTTTTAGATCATCATCAAAGCAATCCAAAAAAATTGTCTCTATAAGACCGGGGCAAAAAGTACTGATTGAAGATG
Organism: uncultured OM43 clade bacterium; assembly: GCA_902558495.1. Classification (GTDB taxonomy): domain Bacteria; phylum Pseudomonadota; class Gammaproteobacteria; order Burkholderiales; family Methylophilaceae; genus BACL14. Next base: position 49,435 of record CACEEB010000001.1, read on the forward strand.
CAGTAATATATGAGGATGATGCGCTTATTGCAATTAATAAACCCTCTGGTTTAGCAGTACATGGAGGCAGTGGTTTAAATTTTGGACTTATTGAGCTTTTAAGAAATTCTCGGCCAAAGGCAAAATTTTTAGAACTGATACATAGGATTGATAAAGAAACATCTGGAATTATTTTGATTGCCAAAAAAAGAAAGGCATTGGTTGAGATACATCGGCAAATGAGAAAAAGATCTATACATAAAAAGTACCAAGTGATGGTTAATGGTAGGTGGGAAAAAAAACAATTGATAGTGGATCTAAATTTATTAAAAAGTTCTTCAAATGATGGCTCAAAAAAAGTAAAGGTCTTGCCTCAACATCAAAATAAAGATGGATCTAAAGATTCTCGCTCTATTTTTTTCTTACAGAAAACTTTTACTGACTTAAGCATGCTGAGTGTTAAATTGGTTACGGGAAGAACTCATCAAATTCGAGTACATCTCAGTCATTTAGGGTTCCCCATTGTGGGGGATGATAAATATGGTAATTTTAGTTTAAATAAAAATCAAAAAAAATTTGGTTTTAAAAGAATGTTCCTCCATGCGAGTGAATTAGGATTTGTTCATCCTATAACTGAAAAAGACTTATTTCTTTCAGCACCTCTTCCAAAAGAATTTATTGAATTGCAGGAATATGCCAAAAAACACTAATTATGATTTGATCATCTTTGATTGGGATGGAACCATTGCAAATTCTGCAGGGATTATAGTGGAATCTATAAAGCAAGTTTGTGCATCTAAGCAGATCTCAACACCGACAGACCAGATGATAAGCTCAATTATAGGCCTAGGCCTATCAGAGGGCTTTAGAAAAATTTTCCCATATATGAATCTTGCCGAGCAGCAAAAGACCGAACAACTATATCGGGAGGAATATCTCAAAAGAGTGGATGATATTTGTTTATTTGATGGTGTAGAAATTGGGATAAAAGGTCTTGCATTACAGGGGTACTATTTGGCAGTGGCAACTGGGAAAAGTAGGCGTGGACTCAATAATGCACTTAATAAATCTAATCTTAATGAATTTTTTAAAATAACCAAGACTATGGATGAATGTTTCTCAAAGCCACATCCACAGATGGTGAATGAAATTTTAGATGCGTTTATGGTTGAGCCCCCTAGAGCACTCATGATAGGAGACTCTTCCTATGATCTTGAAATGGCAAAGAATGCCATGATTGATTCAGTAGGTGTAAGTTATGGAGCACAACATGAATCACAGCTCATAGAATATAATCCATTAGTTATTGTGGATAATGCATATGATCTGTTTGCATGGTTGAATAAAAATGGATAAAAAGATAAAAATAGCTGTCTCTAATTTTAAGAAAGATCCTTCTACTGTTAAATTTAAATTTTTAATTAATGGTGAAAAGAGAACTGGTTTTGCATTGTTATTTGAGGGGGGCTATTATGTTTATAAAAATCAATGCCAACATCTTCCAGTGGAACTAGATTGGGAGGATAATGATTTTTTTGATGAGACTAATAAATTTATTGTGTGTGCTACGCACGGAGCATTATATGAACCTCAATCAGGACTTTGCATAGCGGGTCCATGTAATGGTGAAAATTTAATTTCTATGGCATTCGAGGTAACAAAAAATAATATTGTAATAACGGTTTAATAGGATAATTATGACTGAAAATAAAAAGCAAGAACCAGATTATAAGATTTTAGAAAATGTTCTCAATACAGCCTTCATTGAGCAAAGAAGGTCGCGCCGCTGGGGTATTTTTTTCAAATTAGTCACATTTGGCTATTTAATCGCGCTGTTGGTTTTGTTTATGCAGGGAAACAATCAAGTCAAAGTATCATCAGGAAATTTTACGGCTCTTATAAATTTACAAGGTGAGATAGGTACAGAACTCCCAGTTAACGCATCAGACTTTAGGGAAAGTTTAAAGAATGCATATAGTGATCCAGGAACAAAAGGAGTAATTATTGCTGTTAATAGCCCAGGAGGAAGTCCAGTGCAATCAGGAATGATTAATGATGAAATTTATCGTTATAAAAATGAACATCCAGAAATTCCTATTTATGCTGTGATTGAGGATATATGTGCTTCTGGCGGTTATTATATTGCGGTAGCCGCTGATCAAATCTATGTTGATAAAGCTAGTATTGTTGGTTCAATAGGGGTATTGATGAATGGTTTTGGATTTGAAGAAGCAATAAAAAAACTTGGTATCGAGCGCAGGTTAGTTACTGCTGGAGAGAATAAAGCAATTATGGACCCATTTCTTCCTATAAATCCAAAACACAAAAAACATATTGATGAGTTGTTGACTGACGTTCACCAGCAGTTTATTGATGTCGTTAGATTAGGAAGGGGAGATCGACTAGCAGATAATAAAGATATTTTCTCAGGCCTATTCTGGACTGGGGAGAAGGCAATACAACTCGGACTTGCAGATAAATTAGGTAACATCCAATCAGTAGCAAAAGATGAAATAGGCTTCGAGGAGATAGTTGATTTTACAAACTATGAGACTTTTGCAGATCGCTTTGCTAAGCAACTTGGGGCGGGGATAGGCACAACATTTAGTAATTTTTTCTATAAAAAAATATATAATAATTTTGAATTAAATTAATAGTTTATATATTTTTTTTAAAGTAATTAATTAAATGATCAGTTGATGAATCAAAGTTGTCAGCTTGCGTGTTTTGATCTAGAACAGGTAAAACTAACGAAGCAATTTGTTTGCCGTATTCGACTCCCCATTGATCAAAAGAATTGATATTCCAAATAATGCCCTGCACAAAGACTTTATGTTCATATATCGCCAACAAGCGACCAAGTGATTTTGGGTTCAGCTCCTTAAAAAGGAATGAATTGGAAGGACGGTTACCCTCGAACGATTTATGAGGGATCATTTCTTCAATATTTTTATTACCCTCATTATCTTTTATTTCAGCACGGACATTGTCTTCTGTTTTTCCAAGCATGAGTGCTCTGGACTGAGCAACAAAATTTGAAAAAAGAATCTTATGATGTTTTTCTCCATTACGACCAATTTTATATTGCGATTTGATAGGCATAATAAAATCTGTGGGGATAATGTCGGTGCCCTGGTGAATTAGTTGGTAAAAAGCATGTTGTCCGTTAGTACCTGCCTCACCCCATACAATTGGACCGGTATGAAGACAAACCTTCTTTCCATCTCTTCCAATAAATTTTCCATTACTTTCCATATCCGCTTGCTGGAGGTAGGAAGGAAGCAGTGAGAGTCCTTGATCGTATGGGAGAACCGAAAGTGTATTGTAGTTATAAAAATTAATGTACCAAATACCAATCATTGCTAATGTAACAGGGATATTTTTTTCTAGTGGCTCATTTTTAAAATGATTATCAATTTCGTGTGCCCCAAGTAATAAATCTTCAAAATTATCCATACCAATGTAAATAGCAATAGAAAGGCCAATTGAGGACCAAAGCGAATATCTACCACCAACCCAATCCCAAAATGTAAACATATTGTCTGCTTTAATACCAAAAGCTTTTACGGCTGACTCGTTTGTTGATATTGCTACAAAATGATGCTTTATTGCATCTTCGTTACTTAGTTCATTTAATAACCATTCTCTTGCTGAGAAGGCATTCGTCATGGTTTCTTGGGTGGTAAAAGTTTTGGAGGCAATAACAAATAACGTGGTTTCTGGGTCACATTTTTCTAACGCTTGTGATATATCGGAACCATCAACATTTGAAACAAAAATAGGGGTAATATCTTTATGACCATAAGATTTTAAGGCATTACATACCATGGCAGGTCCAAGATCAGACCCACCTATACCAATATTAACTATTGTTTTAAACTTTTTACCTGTGCAACCTTTTGTCTTACCATTCCTTATTGCTTCAGAGAATAGATGCATCTTCTCAAGGATAGCATTCACTTCAGGCATGACATCTTTGCCATCAACTAAAATAGGCTTATTTGATCTATTTCGCAATGCGATATGAAGTGCCGCTCGGTTCTCTGTAAAGTTTATTTTTTCACCGTTAAATAAAGTATTAACCCAATCACTAAGATGAGCTTCTTTTGCTACATCATATAGAAGATTGAGTGTGTCTTGACTAACTATGTTTTTAGAAAAATCATACAATAAATCATCAAACTGTAAATTAAATTTATTAAATCTATCAGGATCGTCATTGAACAAATCGCGCATATGAGAATTTGAAAATTCATCATGATGCTTTTTAAGTTTAATCCAACTTTTAGAGTGGGTAATTGATGTCATTGAGAACGTAAAATATTGAGTTTGTAGTTAATGCGTAATTGTAGCAAATAATAATAAATTTTTTTACTTATGTTGCTCAACGGCCCATAAAATATGTTCTTTTAGCATCGAAGAGGCAGAATCTAGTCTACTTTCCAGCACTTTAATTATTTCTCTTGATTTTGGTGCATTGCCAAGTCCTACAGCAATATTTCTAAGCCATTGGTCATATCCAATTCGGTAGATAGCGCTTCCTTGAAATAATTTATCAAAATCCTTCCGCGATAACTTAAATGATTCGATTAAGGATAGTTTATCCAAATCATGCCTTACTAAAAAATCATTTTCGGATGTTATTTTCGCATATTTATTCCATGGACAAACGAATTGACAGTCATCACAGCCATAAACACGGTTACCTATAGCTTTTCTATATTCGATGGGAATTGATTCTCTATGCTCGATGGTCAAGTAAGAAATACACTTCCTAGCATCTAGCTTATATGGAGCAATGATTGCTGAAGTTGGACAAATATCGATACAGGCCGTGCATGAACCGCAGTGTTTTGATGTACTTTTATCAGATGGTAAAGGAAGATCCGTATATATCTCACCCAAAAAAAACCATGAGCCATGTTCCTTATTGAGTAACAGTGTATGTTTTCCTCTCCAACCTAAACCAGCTTTTTCTGCTATATCAACCTCGAGAACAGGCGCACTATCAGTAAACAGTCTAAAATGAAATTCTTTATCTAGGTTAGATTTAATCTGAGCAACGAGTTTTTTTAATTTTGCTCTTATTACTTTATGGTAATCCCGCCCTAATGCATATCGTGATATGTATGCTATATTTTTATTTTTTAATGCTACCAAAGCTTTAGCCTCAAGAGGGAGATAGTCAAGCCTTACTGAGATTACACTTTGTGTATTCGGAAGAAGCTTGGAGGGATCAAATTTTTGTTCTTGATGTTTTTCGAGATACCCCATATGACCATGATAGCCTGACAAAATCCATTTTTTATAAGGTAATTTATTTTTTTCAAGTTTGACATCAGAAATTCCAACATCATTAAAACCGAAATCTTTTGCCCAAGATTTAATATTTTTCGCTATTTCGTCAAAGTTTAACTTATCATTCATAGAAAAAAATAATAAACTAAAACCATGATAAAAGAACTATCCTTTTTAACAAATGATGCCAATGAAACAGCTTTACTGGCTGAAAAACTTGCTAAAATAGTTAAACCTAGGGATTTAATTTTCCTTCAAGGAGATTTGGGCTCAGGAAAAACCACTTATATGAGAGGATTTTTACGTGGCTTAAATTTTACAGGGAAGGTGAAGAGTCCTTCATATACATTGCTTGAGCAATATTACTTAGAACTAACAATCAACCATTTCGATTTATATCGCTTTAAGGACCAAAGAGAGTGGGATGATGCTGGTTTTAACGAATTTATTAATGGTAACGATGTAAATGTTATTGAGTGGCCAGAGAAGGCTGTTGACGTGATTCCAATTTCAGATCTTACAATTTTTTTTACATACCTTGATGATAAAAAAAGAAAAATTGTAATTGAAGGTAATTCATCTAGAGGGAGACAATGCATAGATTTATTAAGTTAAACCATTTTATTTTTTATTTCTTTAGCTTGGTGAGCTTCTCAGTTTTTGCAGCACAGCAAGTTAAAGAAACAAGGGTATGGCCTTCTCCTGAATATACGAGGATAACCATAGAGTCGAGTAAAGAAATAAAAAAAACTCATATGATGTTAAAAAATCCTGATCGCATAGTTGTAGATCTTAAAGAAGTTATTATTAACGATGCATTAAAAAAATTGTCACAAAGTGTTCAAGAGCGCGATCCTTCTATTAAAGGAATTAGAACTGCTCAATTCAAACCATATGTTTCTAGGGTTGTGATTGATCTTAAAGCCATGGCAAGCGTTAAGGTTTTTAATCTTAAACCATTTGGATCTTATGGCCATAGGCTTGTGATAGATGTGTACCCAAGTAATTTTGACCCACTTGCCAATTTATTAAAACAATTGGAAGAGAAAGATAGCAAACCCAAAGATAAGGTAATTGACAAGAAGATCGCTAAACCAATCATCCCTAAAAAAGAACTAATTATCATTGCAATTGACGCAGGTCATGGGGGTGAGGATCCAGGGGCTATCGGTTCAAGAGGTACATATGAAAAACATTTAACATTAAAAATTTCTAAGAAACTAAAAGCCATTATCGATAAAGATAAAGATATGAAAGCCGTATTGATAAGAACAAATGATTATTATGTTTCTTTAGGAAAGAGAGTATCCAAAGCAAGAGCTGCGAAGGCAGATTTATTTGTATCTATCCACGCTGATGCTTTTAGAAAAAAAACTGTAAGAGGCTCCTCGGTATTTGCTCTATCAGAAAAGGGTGCGTCTAGTGCATTCGCAAAATTCATGGCAAATAAAGCGAATGAATCAGATTTAATAGGTGGCGTAAGCATTGAGAATAAGCAACCAGCTTTAGCTCGGACATTATTAGATTTGTCGCAATCTGCTACGATCAATGATAGTTTAAAATTTGGTAATCATGTTTTAAAAGAAATTAAGAAAGTTAATAAACTGCACAAGAAATATGTCGAGCAGGCAGGTTTTGCAGTGTTAAAGGCCCCAGACATTCCATCCATTCTTATTGAGACTGCTTTTATTAGTAATCCAGCCGAAGAAAAAAAATTATTGTCTGCTGGCTATCAAAATAAAATGGCTAAGAGTATTTATCTTGGCATTAAAAGTTATTTAAAAACAAAACCATCTATAGCATTTTATTTGAATAATGACCTTTAATGAGTTTTAATCCAAAAATTTTTTTACTAGGACCAACTGCATCAGGGAAAACTGAGCTAACCAAGTTTTGTTATGATAACTTTCAGTTAGAACTGGTTAATGTGGATTCAGCACAAATATATAGAGGTTTTAATATTGGATCAGCTAAACCTTCTGCAATGGATCTTAAAAAATACCCGCATCATCTTATTGATATTGTTGAGCCAGATACCTCATATTCAGTGTCACATTTTAGGAAAGATGTAGATAGTATTTATAAAAATGCAGAAGTTATGAATCGTACCCCTTTTTTAACTGGGGGCACGATGATGTACTTTCATTCATTGGAGTTTCCATTAGATGATATTCCACCAACAACTCCCAAAATTCGATTAAAGGTAGAAAAGGAATTATTACAGCTTGGCCTACCTTCTATGTATGAAAAATTGGTTAAAGTTGATTCTATTGCCGCCAAAAGTATTCATGCAACAGATAAACAAAGAATTTTAAGGGCAATTGAGGTGTTCTATGAATCGGGTAAGCCAATATCTTCTTATTACCAAAAGAATAAAGACAATGAATTGCCTCAATATCCTTTACTAAAGTTGGGTCTATACCCCGAGGATAGATCAACTCTTCATGATGCTATTGAAGAAAGAGTAGAAAAGATGTTAAGGGATGGTTTAGTCAACGAGGTAAAGGGTATTTTAAAAAGGTATCCTAATCTAAATGAGAGCTTCTCTTCATTGAGGTCGGTGGGCTATAAACAGACATATTTATATCTTAAGGGAGCATTATCCTACGAAGAATTGAAAGATAAAATTATTTTTTCAACAAGACAGCTAGCAAAAAGGCAATTGACCTGGATGCGTAAAATGAAGAATATTGAATTTTTTAATCCTTATGATAAAAAGTTAACATCGAAAATTAAAGAAAGGATTAAAAAATTTCTAGATTAATAGGCGAGAACTATAAAGGTATTTCCTTTCTTTTAATCGGCACAGTGGTTTGGGGCTTAATTTGGTATCCTTACCGTGTTCTTGATGATCTTGGATTCTCTGCTATTCATTCTAGTTTTTTTATTTTTTCATCTGCAATTGCAGTAAGTCTATTTTTTTACCCGCTAAACAGCTATGAAATTGTTAAGAAAAAAAATTTTTGGATTTATGCTTTTGTAGGAGGGGTGACCAATATAGCTTATGCATTGGCGGTTATTGAGGGCGAATTAGTAAGGGTTATGCTACTTTTTTTCTTATCACCTGTATGGACACTTCCTTTTACTTTTTTATTCTTGGATGAGGCTATAAAACCCCGCCATGTCCTTGCTGCAACGGTAAGTATTATTGGGGCTTGTATAATTCTGTGGAAACCAGATATTTTTGTTACTAAAATTGGGCTTGGGGATATGTTTGCAATTATCGGAGGAATTGGTTTTGCATTAACTAATGTGTTGGCTAGAGCTTTTCATCAGCTCTCAGTGAAAGAAAAATCATATGCTATTTGGGTGGGTGTCGTCATAATTGCTGGCCTAACGATATTTTTGTTATCCATGGATCTTAAATTTAATCAAATAAATCTGTCATCAATGGGATTATTTATATTCGTAGGGATCACATTACTATTGATAACAATGATTATTCAGCATGGACTTAGGCTGGTTGATGCTGTTCGTGCAAGCCCTATCTTTTTATTTGAAATTATCGTGGTCGCTATTTCAGGTTATTATTTGGCCAATGAGATTTTAACGTTGAAGGATTTGGTTGGAGGTTTATTTATTATTACTGGAGTTTTGATATCAAGTCGTCAATAAAGATGAGTAGATGTCTTCAAGGTTTTTAACAAATGTTTTTGGCTTAAATAATGAGGAGTTTGTTCTGCCTCTGGCAATTCTTTTTTTTAATTCCATTAAATCTTTTTCATTGTTTGCAAGATATAGAGCCTTATTAAAATATTCCTTAATATCATTAGTAATTAAATCATCACAACCTATTTCTTTTAAAATACTCCCCGCCACTCTGCTTGCAAATGTATCTCCTGACATGGTTAAAATAGGGCAGCCTGCCCATAATGCATCACTTGCTGAAGTATGTGCATTATAGGGATAAGTATCTAGGAAAAGGTCAATTATTGTGTGTCTAGAGATATGCTCTTGAAACTCAACCTTATCAGCAAAGATAATGCGGTCTGAATCAATTCCATATTCTCTCGCATATGCCTTTAGGTTTTCATGGGCATGAGCATTAGATTCCAAGAGCCACAAAATAGAGTTATTTTTATTCTTAAGCAAGTTCAACCATACTTTAAACATATCTTCTGATATTTTTACGGATTGACCAAATGAAGCGAAGATAAATGTTGTATCATCAATGCCATAATGAGACTTTTCCATTGCTTTAGGTTGAGGACGATTACCTATATTAGGTTGGTAACAATTTGGTAGTTTAATAATTTGCTCGGCATAAAATGTTTCTTGATTTTCTGGAATGATATAGTCATCAGATAATAAAAAGTCATACAAGGGTTCTTTATCAAAATATCCCATTGTTCCAGGAAATCCAAGCCAATTAATGCTAATCGGGGCAGGTTTATAGGCAGCAATCATAGATCTACTTGACATAGTAAAACCAGATAAATCAATTAAGATATCCACTTTTTCTTCAATAATTTTATCGCATAACATCTTATCTGACAGTTGACTGATGTCGATAAAATCAGCCTTTAATGATTTAAATTCTTTCATTTCTGCTGAGTTATCATTTTTTCCAGAATATAACAGTTTTATTTCAAATTTTTCAAGGTTGTGTAGTTTCAGGATATCGATAATTAAGTAATAAAGAGGGTGCATCCTAAAGTCTGCTGACATATACGCAATAGTAATTTTTGCATCTGAACCTTTTGTCGATATTTTTTTACTATTTTCCAAGTCCAAATTGTGAGAATTAATCCATGAATTAGCAATTGCAAGATGTTCTTTATTATTAAGATCAGGCATGGACAATGCAGCAAAGGGGGATATTTGGCTGACTTTATGATTTGCGACGTGAACTTTTAATTTTCTAATAAGCTCAGATATATCATCCCAATCACAAGTATTTTGCTTAAGTTGAATTAATTCTACAATTGTATGAATTTGAGTTTCTTTTAAATCTAATGCTAATTTATAATTAATTTTTGCATTAGTGAAATCATTTATTTTTTTTAATGTATTGCCTATGTTGTGGTATGTGTCTGAATCAGATACTAAAGATGATGATTGCTCAAACGATTCTAAGGCCATTTGAAAATTACTTTGAGCGTAATATGCATTTCCCAAATTATAGAAATGAGATGCATCTTGAGGACAAAAAGAGGTAGCCTCTTCAAACGCTGCCTGGGCCATACTAAAATTTCTAAGAGCGTGATATTTGTTACCTATTTGACTGAGGCAAAACCCTAAACCAACCTTAATATCCTCATTATCTGGAAAGCGACGATTTGCTCGCCTAAAACAACCAGCTGCCTCTTCAAATTTATTGCAAAGAGCAAAAACGTTACCAAGCTCTATTTGCAGAAAAAAATTTTTAGGATCTTTTTCAAAAGCCTCTTTAAAGAGATTTATAGCTTCATCATATTCTTTTTCGCTCTCTTTTTTTCTAGCTAATTCAATTAAGTCATTACCTTTCACTAATTAAACCTTACCCCCTGTTTTTTGATCCCCTGTTTTTTAAAAAATTGTCTTTCTGGGTTAAGGTAGTTTAATATAAATTTATCATCATCATTCAGATTATGAGTTATAAGTTTTGCAAGACTCAAAGAAGCCAAAGGAGCAAAACTAAAACCCCTTGATCCATAGCAAGTGTTTATAAAAAGACCTTCATACCAATCTAGATCCTCCGCAGAATATTTTATCGGTGATATTAAACTATTCCTTGTCTTCAGCACTCTACCCACAAAGGGTTTTTTATCAAAGCTAGCCGCTCTTTGACCTACCCAGTTATTTATTCTATCGTTCAAAAGAGAGTATTTTAAGCTTGGCATTAATTTTTTTAGCTTATTAATATTATTGACTGTATCAGTGTGGGAGGGCTCAGTATTAAAATTATTTTTTTCATATGAGGAGCCAAATATAATTTTCTTATTAACATCAGGAATTACATACCCATCGTTTGATAAGACTTCCCTAAAGCTATTTTTTTTATTGGATAACCAATCAACCTGACCCCTGTACTCATCTAATTTAAGTGCGCTAAAATATTTATAATTTTTTATATTACTTGCCGAGCAAAATATTATATTTTTGGCTGTAAACATTTTTTTATCTTCAGTCAAAATTGTCCAATATCCTTTAATTCTCTCTACTGAAATAATTTTCGAAGAAAATATTTTCTTAATATTTTTATCTTCGATTAATTTTTTACAAAAGGCCTTTGGGTTGATCCATCCACCTTTTTTAAAATGAAATCCAATATAATCAATAATGCCAAAGCGTTTTTTTATTATCTCTTGATCAATAAGTTCTACATCATGAGATGTGTAGGATGTATTTTTTATGAGCTTTTCATACCTTGAAATACCATCTTTCATCTCATATAGATGAATCGCACCCGCCTTACGAGTATATTCTTCTTTCAAGCCTATTGCTTTTATTAAGCTCCATACATAATCCGTAGATAAAAGCATAAATTTATTAAAGTTGGGATCATTAAGCATTATTTTTGGATACACGCATACAGCAGGATTCGAATAAATCTGTATATCATCTTCTTTTTTTTCATCTATGACTGTAACATCGCATCCAGCTTTATTTAAATGATATGCAGTACATGAGCCCGAAATACCTGCTCCAATGACTATCGTTGAATTTTCTTCGATCATTTGATTATGTTGCGATAACGTGGCTTAGTAATATGTATATGTAAATCACTAATAGCTTTTTCCATAAAACCTCCCTCACAGTAACATAGATAAAAAATCCACATTCTAGAAAATGACTTATCAAAACCTAGTTTATAAATTTCATTTATATTGGCATTGAAATTTTTGCGCCATTGTCTTAACGTGATTGCGTAATGATGTCCAATATCATCTACTTGGTTGATTACCATATCGGTTGAATCAGTGAGGCTATTTTGAATAGCAGTTAGGGACGGTATACAGCTTCCTGGAAATATATATTTTTGAATAAAATCAATGGATTTAATTGCTTGCTTGTATCTCTGATCTTTAATCGTAATAGCTTGAATTAGTGCCTCTCCATCTTCTTTTAAAAGATTCGAAATTACTTGAAAATAGGAATCATAATATTGATGCCCAACAGCCTCAATCATTTCAATAGAAACAAGCTTGTCATAGGATCCAGAGAGATCTCGGTAATCCTTAAAAAGCACAGTAACCTTTTTTTCTAGTTTAAGCTTTTTTATTTTTGATTTTACGTACTGAAACTGTTGCTTAGAGATAGTTGTGGTGGTTACATGACAACCATATTTATTTGCAGCATAGATAGCAAAGCCCCCCCCAACCAGAGCCAATTTCAATAATTTTATCTGATCTTTTAAGATGTAATTTGCGACATATGATATCTAGTTTATTTAAAGAGGCACTCTCAAGACTCATAGATCGACTCTTATATATTCCAGATGAGTACATCATCGTTGGGTCAAGAAATAATGAGAAAAAATCATTACTTAAATCATAGTGCTGAGCAATATTTTTTTTGCTACCTTCCAAAGTATTTTTGTTGAGATAGTGCATTATTTTAAAGATGGGTCTTACCAATAATTTAAACCAACCTTCCATTTTATCCATGGTTTGCTCATTAATAGCCATAATTTCAATTACTTTGGTTAGATCGGAGGAATCCCAATAGCCTTGGATGTAAGATTCACTAGAACCTATTGAACCACCAAACAATACATGACGATAAAAAAGAGGATTTTTTACATGGATATTAGCAATAATATCTTTACTGTGACCAAAGGTATATTTTTTTCTCCCTTCAACAATATTTAACTTTCCATGCTTTATCTTTTTGAGTTGTGAGAATAAAGTTTTCTTTGCAAATGTATCTATAGAATTCTTCATTTTTATGGGTGCGGATAAAATTTAATTCTTTTTACAGCCAAAAAAAATGCATTCCAATATATAAGTATGATCCCTTTTATTGACATTGGCATAGTGAGAAAAAGTATTTTGTTAAGTGCCTGAGGAGTCCAAGCCTTTTTGGTTAACTTTAAGGTTGCATTGAAATATAAATTATCATTTTTAATGTTATCCATGGAAACAAATAAAAAATCTTTGGGTGTTGAAAAAATCCATTTATATGTCATATCCATCGGCATAAATGGTGAGACATGAAAGGCTTTATCAAATTCAAAGTGTTTTGAGGAGGAGGGCATATCTCGGCAATCATTAACATAGGCATATTTTTCGTTCCAAGGCGTGTTAGTTATATGCGACACAATAGCGACCAACTTGCCCTTTGGATCCTCGCAATAATAAAAACTGACTGGGTTAAAGCAATATCCAAAATAGCGTATATTGGTAAGAAGATAAATCTTTCCAACATGCTTGTGTTGTAAAGTTTTTATTAATAATTGGTTTATTGCATCCTTAATTGAAACTTCTTTATCCCCAAAATAATCGGTTCTTTTGAATGTAGCAAGATTTAATTTATTAACACTCCAAAACCAATTTTTTGCAAATGCATCTTTGATTTCATCAAGATCTATAAAAAGCATATTCACTTTATATTCAAATGTATGCTTTTTGGGTAGAAACCTAGTATGGCTAATAGTGCCCTTGTAAATGGCATTCATTTTACAAATGTGTGGAAATGTTTTACAGCGCTATAGGCGCTTTTAACACCATCCTCATGGAATCCATTACCCCAATAAGCGCCAGCATAGCTAGTATTCTTAAAACCAGAAATAATACTATGTTTTTTTTGAGCCATAATTCCATCTCGACTAAATTTTGGGTGACTGTATTTTAACCTCTTAAAAACTTTATCATTTTTAATTGGTTTATTAGGGTTAAGTGTAACTAAAATAGGTTGCTTACTTTTTATATTTTGTAAGATATTCATGTTGTAAGTCAAAGTTATTGGGTCCTCAGGATTTTTATCAATATTATAATTCCATGCCGCCCAAGCTAACTTATTTTTTGGCATAAATGAACTATCTGTATGCAACACCACATCATTACTTACATAAGGCAACGCCCCTAAAATATTCTTTTCATTACTCGTCGCATCATTAAGTAATTCTAATGCCTGATCGCTATGACAGGCAAAGAAAATATAATCAAAGAATTCCTCAGAGTTTTGATGTGATATTTTTACTTTATTTTCTAATCTAGAAATAGATTTAATCTTTGAATTGAGTTGAATTTTGCCTCTAAAAGGATGGCATAATTTATTGACATATTGTTTTGAACCCCCACTAATAGTTAACCATTGTGGCCTATCATTGACTGATAACATGCCATGATTATGAAAAAAAGTAACAAAAAATTTTGCAGGGAAATTTAACATTGTTTTAATATTGGATGACCAAATGGCAGACCCCATTGGCAAAATATAGTGATCTGAAAAAAACTTTGAATAATTATTTTGTTTAAGAAATTCTCCCAATGTCTGATTAGAATCATCGTTCAAAAGGGATAAAGATTCTTTATTAAAACGAAGTATTTCAAAAATCATTTTTATAAAACGCGGTTTAAAAAGATTTTTTCTTTGAGCAAAAAGGGTATTTAGGTTGGTACCGTTATATTCGAGTCGGCTAAGTTCAGAAAATACACTAAAGCTCATATTGCTTTGTTCATAATCAATTTTTAACTCATCAAGCAATGATGTAAAGAGGGGATATGTCTTTTTATTGAAAACAATAAAGCCGGTATCTACTGTTATTTCTTTATTTTCTTCAACTGAAATATTGTGTGTGTGAGAATGACCGCCAATTCGACTATCATTTTCAAAGACTTGTATATCATGATCTTTATATAGTAAGTGAGCAATTGTATTACCAGATATGCCAGACCCTATGATTGCTATTTTCACAAGATTTAACGAGAGATAGGTTTTTTTATCTGATTAGTTTCACGTATATCTGTGGAAACAGTTCGAATGTCCCATATAAAACCAAACAAAGACATCATCTTCAGCAGGTAATAAGTTAGATCAACCTCCCACCAATAAAAACCTTGCTTAGCAGATCCAGGAAAATGATGATGGTTATTATGCCATCCTTCTCCAAAGGTCAACAAAGCGATGAGAAAGTTGTTTCTGCTGGAGTCATCTGTATCGTATCTTCTTGTACCCCATAAATGCGCTACAGAGTTCACTAAAAAGGTCGAGTGATAAAGGACTACTGTAGATAAAATAAAACCCCAGGAAACCAATTGTAAGCCACTCGTATTAAGGTCAGGGTAAAAGGTAAGTAACCATTCTCCAGCTCCATAAAGAATAATGCACGTTAGAATCGGAATAACAATATCAAATCTATCGATTAATCTTAACTCAGGATAACGCGAGAGTTCTTTTACCATTTTAGTATGCGTTAAAAAGTTTGCTTTGGTAAGAAACCATCCTGTATGACTCCAAAAGAAACTATGGGCCTTGGGTGAATGTTTATCATGTATGGTATCGGAGTGCATATGATGCTCTCGATGATGTGCAGCCCACCATATGGGGCCTCTTTGAACAGCTGACGCACCAATCACAGCAAATATAAATTGCATCAGGCGGCTTGTTTTGAAGGTCTTATGAGAAAAATAACGATGATAAAAACCAGTTATTGCAAACATTCGAATGGCATACATCATAATAAATACAAAAAAAGCCGTAGAGCTAATTCCAACAAAAAAGACTGAAAAAATCGATAGGTGAATAATGATGTACGGAATCACTCTTCCCCAGTCTATCTCCTTACCATGAAGATTTAAATTGAGGTATTTGTTTTCAACTAATTTATTATCAAGCCAGCCAAAAAAATAACTTGTAATTAATTTACTTATATTTTTCATTGCTGGGGCACCATCCTTAAGTTATCTATGTTGTAACCCATAGCCTTTATTTTTTCAGTGAACATAGCTATTTCTTCAGGTGAGAGTGTTTTTTGTCGAGACATTAACCATACATAATCAAGTGCATCCCTAGCGACTATCGTATTTTGATAGGCATCATCAAGATATACAATTTTGTATTGGGCTTTGATAGGCCAAATGAATTGCATTCCCCATTCTGCATTATTTGTCCCTTCTATAACAAAACCTTTCGGATAATACTGTTTTACAGGGCCGTAAGGATCCCCTTTATTGAAGGTGAATGTTGTTGCAATGGAGCCATCATCATTTAAAGCATAGGATTCTACAGCGTTGTATGCATTTTTTTCTATGAATGCAGGAATGTGTGCGATAACATACCAGTCACCCATGAATTTATTAATGTCTACATTATCAACTAGTTTAAGTGATTTAGATTGCATAGCACATCCTGATAAAAATAAAAAAAATATTAAAAATCTATTAAAAACATTCATATATGTATAATTATTAAAGTAATTTATAGAAAATATCACCAATTGGTGTGGGTGATTTAAGCGCTACCCATTGCATATTTTGGTCATACCACAATTGAATTTTAAGCTTTTCTACGCCATTTTTACTGGCTATCATCTCATAGCAATTTGCTGAAACATTTTTACCCTTTATGGCTATTTTTTCTTGCTTTAATAGCGTTGTTTTAACATCCAGATATTCTCCATTTTGAGAATTCATCAATTTATCCTGCTCAAGAATCTTTGGGTTCCAGTATGCAAAAGTCATAATGCATCCTGGCAGAGCAGTTTTTACGTTGTTGGCAATTATTGAAAAATTATTTGATTCTCTAATACCATTAACAACAAATTTATCACCATCATCATTTGTTTGACTTGAAATAGAATTGAGACAGTTACCAGACCATAATTCTTCCGACTTATGTTGATAATATATGTCCATAAAGAGAAATTCAATATGAAAGTCAGCTTTACTGATTATTTTTTCATTATTAACGCTAAAAGTATGCTTACCTATAACTTTATCTTTCATAATGGCGTCAAAATTCCATTCTTCAGCTAAAGCGCTAGTCATTGAAAATATCAAGCAGGTGATGATACTAATTATTTTTTTGGTGGCCATGGGATAAAACTCGAGGTATTTTTTATGTAATTAGGATAATCTGGCCTTCTAGATGAAATGGTTTGTTCCATTAACCCAACCCCAGATACCTTTAAGAGTAGGATTGTCATGAGAATAGGAGACAGAATGATTAACCATGAGGAGCTACCAACTGCAGCGATAAAGAATCCCCACCAGATGAGGAATTCTCCAAAGTAATTGGGATGCCTTGTATACTTCCACAATCCCGTATTAAGCACTCCCATGTTTGTATCTTTTCTTAAAAAACTTCTTAGCTGAAGATCTGCAATGGTTTGAAAAACTAATCCAAATAAGATGGCAGCTAAAGCAATTTTATCTTGAAGGTCATAGGGTCGATCATCTAGCATTATGGCAACTAGGGGAAGGGCTATGATTGCCGCCATAAAGGCTTGCAAAAGAAAAATAATATAAATACTTTTTAGGTGAAAGTTTGGTTGATTATTTGCTCTAATATTTCTATATCTAACATCTTCGGGTTGCCCCCAATTCCTAATGGTAAGAAAAATACATAACCTTGATGACCATAAAAGCAAGGCTGCCATGAGAGCAATATGCCTATCAGTTAATTCTGGCACTTGAGATGCAGTAATTAACATAGCAATTACAAAAAATAAACTCCACATGCTATCGACGTGGGTTACATTTTTAGTCCCAAGACTTACGAGCCAACCTAAAATAGCAAACAATATTAAGCCAATTAGCACTGGAATATAAATTTCAGTCATTTTTTCTCGCCAAAAGATATTAGAAGAGGGGTTATTAAAGCCCAACCAATAGCCAAAACTATAAGCGTATTCGGACTAGCAATGGTGACGGCCATTAATTTTTCTCCAGCCAAATAGACAAGAGGCCCACCCATTAGGCCAAAAAGCATTGCCAGTAATGTCCGTCCTTTAAGCCATGTAAGACTGTGATTCAGGGTAATTGCAAAAAGAATCCATAAAATTACAATCCAGATAGGAGTAAAAGGATAGGGTACCCCAGGATTATTGTAGATAATCATATTATTAAACTGCATGAATCCATCAAAAATAAATCCAAAGGTGGCAGCAATAGCGGATAATTTAATATCATTTGCATTCTTGTCAGTAAGGTATAAATGAAGAAATAAAATACCTATACTTATTGCGATTGCAATATATGTATAGTTCCAAGCAGCGCCGAGTATGCAAACAAACCACCCCACCTGAAATAAACAAAAATTTATAATATTATTTATCATTTTCAAACAGGTAGTGAGAAACAAACCATTCCTGCCCACCCTTGTATCCCCAGAGTTCTGCACATGCCATAAAGAAAATTCTCCACCGATTAAACCATTTAACGGAATCAGCCTTGCCATATATTTTTTCTAAAACCGTCAGAGCTTTTGCATGGTTCTTATCCATATTTTCCAGCCAGGCATTAGCAGTTTTTTCATAATGTTCGCCTGACCATTGCCACTTATTTTTTAAGGTAAGATTATCTTGAAAGAAGCTCGGAAGATCATCACTTGGCATCATCCCACCTGAAAAAAAGTATTTACTCATCCAATCATCATCGTCTTTAACTTCAAATAAATAGGGCTGTGATTTATGAACAAAAATATGCATCATAAAATTACCCCCAGGCTTTAACCAACTTTTAATATTGGCAAATAACATTCTGTGATTACGCATATGCTCTATCATTTCAACTGACACAACCCGATCATATTTCTTTTTGGTAGAGAAATCATTCATGTCACAGGTTATGACTTTAAGATTGCTTATATCTCTTTTTTTGGCTTCTTTATCAATATAAGCCTTTTGCGAGGATGAATTTGAGACTGAGGTAATGGAAGCTTTAGGAAAACGGGAAGCCATCCATAAGGATAATGAACCCCAACCACATCCAAGCTCTAAGATATCTAAACCATCTTTAAGATTTGCATGCTCTGCAGTAAGTTTTAGGGATACATCCTCAGCTTCATCCAGATTATTGGTATTTTTTTCCCAAAAACAGGAGCTATATTTTTTATTGTTTCCTAGACATAAATCATAAAACTCAGCTGGTATCTCGTAATGTTGTTCGTTTGCTAAATCTGGAACTAGAGCAATGGGTGAGGTATCCATATCCTTAATAAACTTATCTTTATTAGTCACATTAAGTTGTTGGTCACCAGAAATTAAGTCCTCAATTCTTTTTCCTAATAAATGTCTTATTCCCATGCGAATAAACATGTCTGGAACAAAGCCTTTTTCTGATAGTGCTATAAGTTTTTTTATCATTGTTGTTTCAATTGATTATATAAAAAATCTGATAGCAAAACATTCCTTAAGTTTCATTTAACAGCAAGTAAATTAAGCTAAAAAAATTTATTTAAATTACAAATTATATTTTTTGATATTTTAATTTTATCACCATAATTTGTTGATCCATTTTTTTCTTTTATACATAATAAGAGTTATTTGGTAAATCAACTATTTGTATATTATTATATTTATATATTTGTTATTTTACTTAAACCCTCAAACCACTATCAAAATTTACGTAAATCATGATTAATAATAAATTTCATAAATACTTCTTAATTTTATTCTTTTTATCAATATTGCCAGGTTGTAGTAAGCCAGATGCCGGAGAGTTTATAGATAAAGCCTTAAAGGCTGAACATAGAACGCCTGCCTATGTAGAGCGTGATAAATACCGCAACCCAAAAGAAACATTACTATTTTTTGGTCTGAACCCAGAGCAGTCTGTTATTGAAATTACTCCAGGTTACGGGTGGTATGCAGAGATTTTAGCACCCCTGATTCGCAATAAAGGGCAGTATTACTATACCTCCCTGGAGTTACATGAAAAAATAAACCCTTACTTTGTAAAAGTTGAGAAAGCTTTTAAAGAAAAAATGAAAATAAGTCCTGACATATATGACCAACTTCGTTGGGTTCATTTTAATCCAAAACAGCCTGAATTTGCACCGGATGGCCCTGTAGATATAGTTCTTACTTTTAGAAACGTTCATAACTGGGTAAAAGCTGGTTCGGCTGAGTCGATGTTTGCTGGTTTTGCAAATGCACTTAAGCCAGGCGGTGTTCTTGGGTTGGTCGAGCACAGGGCAAAGGAGGGAACACCATTAGAAAAGCAGATTCAAAGTGGTTATATGACCGAGGCATATGTTATTCAGATGGCTAAAGATGCAGGATTTCGACTTGATGCTAAATCAGAAATCAATGCGAATCCTAAAGATACTGCGGATCATCCAAAGGGAGTTTGGAATCTGTTACCAAGCTTAAGAGGGGTTGCTGATGAAGACAAAGCAAACATTATGTCCATTGGCGAATCAGACCGAATGACGTTACGATTTATAAAAGAATAAATACTAATTTCTAGTTAATCAAAACCCAATATTGTAGTTAAAGTAAGCAGTCTTGGCACTGTTCGAGGTGTAGGATAATTCTTGGTACTGGGTTTGAGCGGCGAAGGATTGATTTGGGGCGATATAATAAGTAGCACCTAAAGTTACTACTGGTCTAGTTTTGTTGATACTGGTATTTAAGTCGACTGGGGTAAGCCCGGTTATAGTGGAGGACGTTGCTTGAATTTTATCTACGTTGTTACTTATATCATGTTCAATACCTAGGGCTCCATTTAATGTGATTGTGCTATTGAGCTTGTGTTTGGCTTTCATACCCATAACCAACGTAGTCGATTTGTCCTCTAGAGTATTAAAGGTAAGTGGGTTATCGACTCCTGTCTCGGTATAACCATCTTGTTTGATGATGGCTCGACGCGAAGCAAAATATGGTCGGTAAGAAGTTTTAACACCATCGCTAAACTGGTAGGAGACTTCGGCGACATAACTTTGTACCTTAATCTCGGTATCACCACGTCCTGCCTCAGCAACACCTATTACGCTCCTGGTAATAGTCATATCTTTTGCTTGGTAAGCATTGGCTACTCTTACTTGAAAACCAAGATGATTAGCAAACTGATTCCATACTAAGTTCATGCCAACCATAGGCCCTTTATTATGCACTTTTAGACCTTTAGGATTCCTTCTGGCGGCTTGTTGGTCCACAAACCCTGAAACGCGAAAGTTCTCGTTAAACTTATAACCCCCAACAGCCACTGCACCTGAGCTTGATGAGTCAGAGTTATTATTACCATTTACATCTGTGTGACGAACCCCTATAGAGAAACATTTTCCTTCTTGATCAAATAAGCCACAATCATAAGTATTCATATTGGCAAAGTTAGCGGTGGCAGATTTGTGCAAGAGTTGTGAAAATTCTGAGGCAATACCATCCCCAATTTCCTCAATTGTTTCATCAGTATCTTCTTTAATGCATCCTGTGCACAAACCTACGACTAAATCCCACAAGTTGGCAGATACATTTGTTAAGGTCCACGCGTAACTTTTACCAGAATCTGTATAAGTACCTGATTCTGCTGTAATGTTTGATGACTCCAAGCCATCAATGACGCTAGCATAAGTAGTTTCTGTTTCTAAAACGGACCCTGCAAAAATATTAAATGTAGTAGTTCCTGACACGGAGCTAAAAACCGTTTTCCCATAATCTGAGGTGCTGTTAATCACAACATTATAATTCGTCGGTATTTTGCCATTATAAGTTAGTCCACTTTGGCTGTTATTAAGGGTAGCAAGAGTACTTCCCTCAATATTGATACCAAAAGTACCTGACGCAGAGGTTGATATGGTTCCAAGATTAGTAAATGAGACACCCGTAGACCCCCCTTGAAGATGAAAACCATGGGCTGAAGATCCTGAGGTGGATATATTACCATTCATAGTAAAGTCATTAGAATCAGCAGAGCTTAAATATATTCCCCGCGCACTGGATCCTTCTGTTGAGATATTTCCATTGATAGTAAATGTATTATTATCACTTCCGCTAATGAAAAGACCATTGGCCGCTGCACCTTCTGTTGAGATATTACCAGTTAAGGTCAAATTGTTAGATTGGCTCATATTGAAATGAATACCGTAAGAGGCTGCTGAGTCAGTGCGTATATTACCAATTATTGTATTGGTGTTGCTATCGCTTTGACTTAAGTAATAACCGTAAGCAGTTGAACCTGTCGTTGTGATATTACCTGTCAAATTGATTGTATTACCATCAGAATTGACTTCAAATTCAATGCCCTCTGCTCCGGAAGCTGGGGTTATATTCCCAGTCATAGTATAAGTGGTATCGTCTACACCCACTGTACATCCTGCAGATGGCGCAGTACCAGTGGCACACTCCCCAGAGAAAGCGTATTGATTTGTTGTGAGCAAGATGCCCAATGCAACAGCATATATTTTATGTTTGGACATAAATTTAGCACAATAAATCTAAACATCATTTTTTGATGTTTTAATTCACAAATTAAATTGGCGTCCCCAAGGGGATTCGAACCCCTGTTGCCGCCGTGAAAGGGCAGTGTCCTAGGCCTCTAGACGATGGGGACGTGCTAGAAAGGCGATATTTTACTATAGAAATTAGATTTTCTTTAAAGTATTTTTAATTAATTCTGGGATTTTTCCATTAAATTTTTAACAATTTTTTGACTAGTAAAAGGAAAAAGGGAAGGTATAAAAGCATGAATGATTGAGGTTATTCCTGCATACATTAGGATCCATCCGGCACAAAAAGCAAAACTAAAATGATTCCAGTAGGTTTTTCCTGCTTCACTAAGGTGTTTTTTAAACATGGTAATATTTCCTAAATGACTTAAGTTAAATTATTCACTAGTTTCTGTTAATGCTTCAAGCACAGCAATGATTGAATCATTGGTGGCTGAGGCAGTGTAACCACCCTCGAGCATAAACATAATTCTCCCATCAGCATATTTATTAGCTAATTCAGCTAAAATAGTGGTAACCGATTTATATCCCTTAGATGTATAGGATAAGCCACCCAATAAATCATCTTTATGACCATCAAATCCCGAAGAGACGAGAATAAAATCAGGATTAAAATTTTTCATTGCTGGCACTAAGTTTTGTTCAAATGAACTAACAAGTAACTTATCACCTGATCCCTCCGGAAGCTCTACATTAAGAGTTGTACCTTTTCCTTTGCCTTGACCAGTTTCATTTTCTCTTCCAGTTCCTGGATAAAAGGGATGTTGGTGTACACTAAAATAGAATACTGATTCGTCACTATAAAATATATCCTGGGTACCATTTCCGTGATGAACATCGTAATCAACAATTAAAATACGTTTAAGTCCATACTCTTTTTGAAGGTACTTTGCCGCCACAGCAATATTGTTATAAACGCAAAAACCCATACCTCTATTGGAGGTAGCATGGTGACCGGGAGGACGCACTAAAGCAAATGCCGACGAAGCCTTTTTAGCCATTATTTGATCGATACCAGCTATACCAGCTCCAACTGCAAACCGTGCAGCTTCATCCGAATCTTTGGATATTACAACATCCCCCGTAGATAGAAGGACTTGTTGGTCTCCATCAAGTATTTCTATCTCACTCTTTACTAAATTAATATAGTCATCAGTGTGCGCAAGTTGAATGTAATCATTGCTAGCCTTAGTAATAGCCGGCCAAATGAAGTATTTTGATAAGGCATTATTTTTTTTGACAGCACTCACAGCAGAAGATAATCGCTCAGGCTTTTCAGGGTGATTTTCACCAGTTCTATGCTCTAACATCACATCGCTATACAAGATAGCCACCTTGTTACTTTCTGCAGAGCAATTTATAGTAATAGTCATCAGTAAAATTATATAAATACTTTGTAAATTCATCGCTTTATTTTTTGAATTTATATTGCTGCGAGCAATAGGCACGGGTTATTCCATTTGGTCTCAACGATTCATGTCTAAGATGACTATTCTTCATTCTTTTGCGCCATAATGTATAACTCCCTCTCTTTAATTCTTTCTTCATAAGAAGCTTAAGTTGATCTTCTTTTAAACCATAATTTCTGTAGATTGCATCGAGCGAGGTTCTATCCTCCCATGCCATTTCGATGATTCGTGAAATATCTTCTTCTGTAAATTTTTTTCTCATTTTTTATAGATTAATCTTTCTAAGAAAGGTGCCATGAAAAATAAAATAAAACCAGCAATCAGGGAGCTTAAGGTAAGAAAGAAAAATAAATCCATATCAAAATAACGTAAAAGGGCGGGCAGCCTCCCTGCAGCATAGTTGGCGATAGCTGATGATAAAAACCAAAAACCCATCATTAATGATAAAAGTTTTTTAGGCGATACTTTAGAAACCATAGACAGCCCAATGGGCGACAAGCAAAGCTCTCCTAAAGTATGCAGAAAGTAAACAGCAACTAACCACCATAGATTAATTTTTACATCAAATGAATGATTAATAATTGCCAGTAACAAAAAACCTAACCCTAATAATATGAGGCCTAATGACATCTTGCGCGATGTAGAAATTTGATATTTACCTTGATCAACCCGCATCCAAAAACTGGCTAAAAATGGCCCAAGGAAAATAATAATTAAGGGGTTTATAGACTGAAAGCTAGAGGCTGGAATCAATATTTCCCCAATATTTCTATCAATTCTGTCACTTGCAAATAATGTCAATGTGCCACCAGCTTGCTCAAAACCCATCCAGAAAAAAATTACAAACAGTGAAAGCACAGCGATATAAATAATACTTTTAAATTCTTGGGTGGGAATGGATAAAATGGCATCCCTTTTTTTAAAAATAAAATATAGCCCCATTAAAAACAATGCGAACCATATTAGTTTTTGAAATTCACCCATAAAGTGATGTATTTCTAATATAGCTAAGACGATGGGTATATTTAAGATAGAAATACCTATTACTGTCCTCCAATCTTTAAAGGATAAAAGAAATGAAGTTTTGGTGAGATCGTCTGTAACAATTTGGCTTTGATTAAGGGCAAAATGAAATAAACCAATAAACATCCCTAGAGCAGCAATAGAAAATCCGTAATGCCAACTTATGGTTTCCCCTACATAACCAATAAGCAATGGAGCAATAAAGGCACCGATATTTATGCCTATATAAAAAAAACTAAAACCACCATCTCTTCTTGGATCATCATGACCATAGAATTTACCCAATAGGCTAGATATGTTTGGTTTAAAAAAACCATTTCCTATAATTAACATACCAAGTGCGAGGTGTAAAAGAGAAGGTATTGCCATGAATAAATGGCCAAGCATCATGGTGATACCGCCAATTAAAATAGCCTTTTGTTGTCCTAAATATTGATCAGATAGATAACCTCCGATGATTGGTGTTAAATAAACTAAGCCAGTGTATATGGCATATATATGAATAGCATCTAGATCAGAGTAATTTTGTGACTTAACTAAGTAAAGTACCAGAAGAGCTCGCATCCCATAATAACTAAAGCGCTCCCACATTTCGGTAAAGAATAATGTACGAAGACTTTTAGGTTGATTCAAACTAAAATTATTTTGTGCTAACGTTTGTGATTTGCTCATTGATATTTGTTTTGAGGTTTTCTAAATTTGGTAGGGTAGCTAACTTATGCGGGGAGAGAACAAAAAAATCCTCAACACGCTCACCCAAAGTATTTATTTTTGCATTTTGTATTGAGAATCCATTTTTGTTAATTTCATTTGCTAATAAACTTAGTAAGCCCCTTTGTTTTCCAGTAACCACCTGAAATTCATAAAGGTTCTTTGGCAATTTGGTATATGTGATCTCAGTTTTAAATTGATGATGTGATGCTTGCCTTGATTTAGAAGTTTTTTGAGGCTTTGCCTCTGCGTTGGTATCATCAACAATTTTAGTAAGCTCTTTATCGATATGGTCGAAAATTAAGTCATAGGATGTACTTGAAGTCTCTTCAATTAACACACTAAATACATCTAAAGCATGATTATCACTGGTGGTCAGAATTCTTGCTTGGGTAACATCCAATTGATTATCATTAAGAAAATTAGTGATTTTTAAAAAAAGATTATCCGCATTTTTGGAGTACACGAAAATTTCTAATCCATTACCATCTCTGGCATGTCTTGATTTAACAACTGAATTACCGTCATCATAATTAACCAGTATTCGGGTATGCCACGCAATGTCATGCTCATCAAATTTATACAGATAATCCTCACCAAGATTAGTCCAAATCTTTTTCATTAATTTAGACGCAATTCCATATGATGATAATATTTTAGTGGCAGCAGCTTTTCTTTTTTTAATAAGCTTCTCAGGAGAGATTGATTTATTCAACAGGTTAGCTGATGTTAAGTTGTATAAATCTTTTAAAAGTGTCGCTTTCCACTGATTCCATACATGCGGGCTGGTGGCCCGTATATCGGCTACAGTGAGCAGATAAAGAGCGTCTAATCGATACTGGTTATCCATTTGAATAGAAAACGCCTGTATTACCTCGGGATCCGACAAATCACTTTTTTGGGCTACTTGCGAAAGTGAGAGATGTGATTTAACTAACCAGGCTATGATATCTATATCTTGATTGTTAAGATTGAATAATGATCCAAAATTTCTCGCAATCTTCTCACCTTTTTCAGAATGATCTCCACCACGCCCTTTAGCAATATCATGAAAGATAGCAGCAAAATATAAAATATAGGGCTTATCAAATTTCATAAAAATTTTATGGCACTCTGGAAATTCATACTTTAATTTTGCTCTACTATATCTTCGAATATTATCAATAACGTTTAACGTATGTTCATCTACGGTATACACATGAAAAAGGTCATGCTGCATTTGCGCTACAATTTTTCCGAAGGCAGGAATATATTTACCAAGGATATTGCATTTATTTAAAAGCCTAAGGGATCGGTTAACTTTTTCCTTACCTTGAAATATTGCAAAAAAATCATTACGCATTTTTTTATTTAATCGTTTCTCTTTATTGATAAGGTTGGATGTCGAATCAAGAAGGCCTAAGAGGTTGGGGCCAAATCCATTGAGATGTTTATTTTCTTGAAAAACAATAAATGGCTCAAAAATATGTTTAATAAAACTACTC
>CACEEB010000002.1 GCA_902558495.1 uncultured OM43 clade bacterium
GAACTCAATACAAAAAATACAACATTTTTTACTATTAAAGACCCTACAATAAATGCTTTTGCTATGCTAGGCGGTATAATTGGTATACATACAGGTTTATTGTATGCGGCTAACTCTGAATCTGAGCTTGCAAGTGTTTTAGCTCATGAAATAGCTCATTTATCACAAAAGCATCTTCCTCGAATTATAGAAGCGCAAAGTAAAGATAAATTTAAAACGTCAATAGCTATGGTTTTTGCTTTATTATTGACTAGATCCAATGCACAGATAGCTAATGCTGCGATGCAGACAGCTTCAGCATCTGCTGTTCAAAATACACTAGACTTCACAAGGGAACATGAAAAAGAAGCAGATAGAGAGGGATTGTTAATTCTAAACAAGGCTGGATTTGACGAAAGAGGCGCTGTAAATTTCTTTAAAACATTAGATAAAGCAAATCAATTCTCTGTTGGAGCTGCCCCATATTTTCTTAGAACACATCCCGTAACATTAGATCGTATTAGTGATATTGAAGATAGATTGAAGGATTTTCCTTATAGACAAGTTTCAGACAATCCAAACTTTAAGTTTGTAAAAGCAAAAATGAAAGCATTTTCCGGAGAACCATCCGATATGATCAATATTTTTACAGAAAATATCTCAAACAAATCTTACGGGAATGAAAGTGCTGAAAATTTTGCTTTATCTTATGCATATTTGAGAAATAATCAAATTAAAAAAGCACGAGAAATCCTTAATAACATTATTCATTTAAATAAAATGAGTCCTATGATTGTAGAGCTAGAAGCAAATATTTTAAAAGAAGAAGGTAAATTTATTGCTGTGCAAATGTTGTATGAAAAAGCTCTTTTTAAAAATCCAAACTACAACGCTTATATTTATGGATTGTCAGAAATTTATATTCACATGAATAAATTTGAAAAAGCAATCAATCTTATTGAACATTCACTAGTAGTTTATCCAAACGATTTTAATTTGTATAAGCTACTAGCTGAAGTTTATTCAAAACAAAAAAAGGCTTCTTACCTTGAATATAAAAATTTAGGCGAATATTTCTATTTTAGTTTTGATTTGAAAGAATCAGTGAATCAAATGAGCCTTGCAATCAATGCATCAGATGCCAATTTTTATGATAAAAGTAAAGCTGAACAGAGAATGAGAGAAATAAAAGCTGAGATGGCTTTGTACGAGAATATCAAATAAGTAAAACTTATCATATATATTTTTATAATAAATTATACATATTAAAATTATCTTCGTATAATTCTGGCTTTATAAATAATACAAGGAATCAATATGTCTTCATTAATTAACACTGAAGTGAAGCCTTTTTCCGTAACTGCCTTTCATAATGGTAAAGAAATTACAGTTACAGAAGCTGATCTTAAAGAAAAATGGTCTGCTGTGGTGTTTTACCCTGCTGATTTTACATTCGTATGCCCTACTGAGTTAGGAGACGTTGCTGATCATTATGGCGAGTTACAAAAAATGGGTGTGGAAGTCTATACGGTCTCAACAGATACTCATTTTACACACAAAGCATGGCATGATGCTTCTGATACTATTAAAAAAATTACATTTCCTATGATTGGTGATCCTACAGGAATGATGACAAGAAATTTTGATGTAATGATTGAAGAAGAAGGACTTGCATTAAGAGGAACTTTTATTATAAATCCTGAAGGAATAATTAAAACTGCAGAAGTTAACGATTTAGGTATTGGTCGTTCAGCAGCTGATCTTGTTAGAAAAATACAAGCAGCACAACACGTAGCAGCAAATCCTAACCAAGCCTGCCCTGCGTCTTGGAAGCCTGGAGAAGAAGCTCTTACGCCCTCACTTGATCTTGTCGGTAAAATTTAAGACATTACATTTACTAGGGGCCATTAAATGGCCCTCAGTGGTAAATAAATAAAAAAATTAAAATGGCACTTGACCAAAAGATAAAAGAGCAACTTATTCAGTATTTGAATAAGCTTGAGAACAATGTTGTTATTGATGCTTATATTGACAGCGGAGATGCATCAAATTCGATGATGGACCTTTTAAGTGAAATAGCTGAAATATCGGATAAAATTAAGCTTATAATTCATAAAGAATCGAACGAAAGAATACCTTCTTTTAAGGTTAATAAACCAAAAGAAGAAACCGGTATCCAGTTTGCTGGTATTCCATTAGGTCATGAATTTACATCTTTAGTTTTGGCGCTTCTCCAAGTTGGTGGTTATCCTATTAAACTCTCTTCTGATCAAATTGATCAAATTCGAAGTATCGAGGGTAAATATAATTTTGAGACATTTATTTCCTTAACTTGCCATAATTGCCCTGATGTTGTTCAAGCTCTTAATGTGATGGCCTTGATTAATCCAAATATTAACCATTGTATGATTGATGGCGCTTTGTTTCAGGATGAGGTTAATGAAAGAAAAATCATGTCTGTGCCTACTATTTTTTTAAATGGCGAGGAATTCGGACAAGGACGAGTTGAGCTTGAGGAAATTATTAATCAAATAGATAGTAAAGCTGGGAATAAAGCTGCAGAGAAGATATCAAAAAAGGATCTATTCGATATGCTTATTGTTGGTGGCGGTCCTGCAGGTGCATCAGCTGCAGTATATGCTGCTAGAAAGGGAATTAAGACGGGAGTAGTTGCAGAGCGATTTGGTGGCCAAGTGATGGATACCTTAGGCATTGAAAATTTTATCTCTGTAAAAGCAACCGAGGGGCCCAAACTTGTTGCTGCTCTGGAGGAACATGTCAAGGAGTATGACGTTGATATCATTAATTTGCAGAAAGCAAAAAAACTATCAAAAAATGGAGGTAATTATTACGAGCTAGAGCTTGAAGGAGGAGGAAAACTAGAGAGTAAATCTATCGTTATTGCTACTGGCGCCAGATGGAGAGAGTTAGGCATCAAGGGTGAACTTGAGTTTAAAAATAAAGGAGTAGCTTATTGCCCGCATTGTGATGGACCACTATTTAAGGGAAAAAAGGTTGCAGTTGTTGGTGGAGGTAACTCCGGGGTTGAAGCTGCAATTGATTTAGCTGGAATTGTTGGACACGTTACAATCCTTGAATATGAATCTGAATTGAAAGCTGATCAAGTTTTGGTCGATCGATTAAAAAGCTTAAATAATGTTGATATTTTATTGAATGTTCAGTCTAGCGAAATTGTGGGAACAGATAAAGTAACGCACATGCAATTTATTGAAAGAGATACTAAAGATGAAAAAAAATTAGATGTTGAAGGAGTATTTATTCAAATAGGTTTGGTTCCCAATACGGATTGGGTAAAAGATAGTATTGCCCTCAGTAAATATGGAGAAATTGAGGTAAATAATCATGGAGAAACATCGATGCCAGGGGTTTTTGCTGCTGGGGATGTAACAACTGTGCCCTACAAGCAAATTATTATTGCAATGGGAGAGGGTTCGAAAGCAGCCCTAGGAGCTTTTGATTTTTTAATAAGGAATTAAACAAGTAATTGTTTAAGCAAGGGAATGGTAATAGGCCTTTTAGTTTTTAAGGACCATTCATCCAAAGCATCAATTGTTGCTATCAAATAATGTAAATCTCGATTTAAGTTTACCATACAATAATCAATAATTTTTTTATCTAGAACCATTCCTTTTCCTTCAGCATGCTTTGTTAACGCAAGTTTTTTTTCATCATCCGTTAAGGTTTTAAGTTGATATACAAGCTGCCAATTTAAACGGCTTGAAACATCCTTCCTTAGATTTAAATTATTTGGAGCATCTGCTCCAGTAATAATAAGTTTTGTGTTCGTTTTCTTGGACTCATTGTAAAGATTAAATAAATCTATTTGCTCCTTATCAGAAAGTATCTCGACATCTTCGACAACAGTTATTTTTTTATTCTTTAATGCAGTCGCTAGATGAGATTTGCCGCTTCCATCCTCGCCCCAAATATAAATAAAAAAAAGCTCATCCGAAGTTAAAAGTTTTTTGATAGAACTTAAACATTCTGCATTTTGACCAACAACAAAATTTTCTAACGTTTTTTTTGGGCTCGGGTGAATATTAAGTAATAGTTGATCCATAATGAATGTAGAAAGTATAAATTCAGCAGTAATATCAGTTAAAATTATACTATACGCAGAGTCATCAATTTAATAAGAGGAAATAATACTTGCCTAAAGATACAAAAAATAAAACGATTTCCTATAAAGATGCAGGCGTTGATATTGAAGCTGGTGAACAATTAATCAATAGGATTAAACCCTTTGCCAATCAAACTAAACGCAAAGAGTCTATCGGTGGTTTAGGTGGTTTTGGTTCTTTGTTTGAGATTCCTGAAAAATTTAAAAAACCCGTTTTAGTATCTGGTACCGATGGTGTTGGTACAAAACTCAAGCTCGCATTTGATTTAAACAAGCACGAGACTATTGGCCAAGATCTTGTTGCCATGTGTGTAAATGATATTCTAGTTCAAGGGGCTGAACCACTTTTCTTTTTAGATTATTATGCTTGTGGTAAGTTGGAGGTCGATACAGCCACAATAATTATTAAAGGAATTGTAGCTGGTTGCTTACTTGCAAATTGTTCGTTAGTTGGTGGGGAAACAGCAGAGATGCCAGGAATGTATGACGAAGGAGAATATGATTTAGCAGGTTTTTGTGTCGGTGCGGTAGAAAAAAATAGAATAATCAATGGATCAAAAGTAAAAGAGGGTAATCTAGTCCTTGGCTTAGCATCCTCAGGGGCACATTCAAATGGATATTCATTAATAAGAAAAATTATTTCCCATAGTAAAGTTGATTTAAATAAAGATTTTTATGGTGAAAAATTATCTGACGTTCTAATGAAGCCGACAAAAATTTATGTGAAATCAATATTATCTTTGATCGAAAAAGTTAACGTTAATGCAATGGCTCATATTACAGGAGGTGGAATAATGGAAAATCTACCAAGAGTATTGCCTATTCATTTGTCCGCAAAAATTAATAAAAAATCATGGGAATTACCTCATTTATTTCAATGGCTTAAGGATGAGGCAAATTTAAATGATACTGAACTTTATAAGACTTTTAATTGTGGTATTGGGATGGCAATCATAGTAGATGAAAAAGATGCTCAAGAGGCAAGTAATCTTTTGAGAGAATTGGGTGAAGAGGTTCATGTTATTGGAAGAATTGAGCAATCGGACAAAGATGAGCATCAAGTTAAAATTACATAATCTCTTTATATTAAGTATTTTAACGTTAAGTTTAAATGCGTTGGCAAAAGATTTCCCAGAGAAATTTTCTATGGTTTATGATTTGAATCAAACCTCATCCAAACTTGGGAAAGTGGATGTTGCTTATAGTCAATCAAAAAATAACTATAAATTAAATATTTTGGTTAAAGGTCAAGGCATTTTAAGTCTGATGGGTGATCGAAAACTCATAAGTGAGGGAGAGATAAAAAATCATCGATTTTA
Source organism: uncultured OM43 clade bacterium (assembly GCA_902558495.1). Taxonomy (GTDB): domain Bacteria; phylum Pseudomonadota; class Gammaproteobacteria; order Burkholderiales; family Methylophilaceae; genus BACL14. The sequence continues at coordinate 5,440 of CACEEB010000002.1, forward strand.
CCCTCTCAAATTTGAACATATAAATAGTAAACGCCCAAAAAAGAATATTACCTCCGAATTTTTTTATGATAAAAAACTTATAAAATCGATTTATAAGGGAAGAAATATTGAAAAAGAACTCTTGGATGGAACTTTAGATGTGGCTGTATTTTTAATGCAATTTAATTTTATACACACAATTAAGACATCTTATAATTTTGAAGTTTTTCAAGGAAAGAAGACAAGAACTTATTCGTATAAAAAAATAAAAGATATATCTATAGAGATTGATCAAAGAATTATTGAGACTGAATTATACGAAGGTGAAATTATTGGCCGTGAAAACTCTACTCATCAAGTATGGATTTCAAAAAATAATTATCGTGTACCTGTTAAATTAACAATTCCCACCGATTTGGGTTTTATCGTCAATCAAGAACTAGTAAGTACTAATTTACCCATATAAATTTAAGTTAATTTTTTCATAAAGATTGCCAATGCATAAGTTATTAATTAAAGCTACCATAGAAATTTTAGAGGAAAGTTTTACAAGAAATCTTCCTGCAGATATTCAATTAAGCAATTTTTTTAAAAAAAATCGTCATTTAGGAAGTCATGATAGGTCAGACATTGCCGAGCTATACTACGGCATAATAAGAAATAGAAAATTACTTGAAGAAATTGTCGGCAGTAAGAATCTTAATAAAGCTATCCTAATTTATTTTTTAGTGATTCAAGGACGAAGTATAAAGGATTTAAGTTTGTTTGCTGAAGAGCACGAAATTGAATGGCTTATTGACAAGAAAAAAAATAAAATACAAATTGATTCATGGCCCACAAAACTTAGTCTTCCTGAATGGATTTGGGATAAATTAATTGCTTCTTATGGGGAAGAGGAAGCTATTAAGCTTGGTTCCTCCTTATTATATCCAGCCTCACTAAATATTAGAGTAAATACTTTAAATAATATATCTGTTAAAGAGGTGGTTAAAGAGCTAAAACAATCGTTTAATTTTTCTAAAGATAAAATTGTTGAAACCAAATTATCAAAGCTAGGTATATCCTTGCCTAGAGGAACTGCAATACAAAAACATAAATTATTTCTAAATGGGACTATAGAAGTTCAGGAAGAAGGAAGTCAATTACTTACGTATTTACTTAATGTGAAAAGAGGAAATATGGTTGCTGATTTTTGTGCGGGAGCTGGGGGGAAAACACTGGGTCTATCAGCAATGATGAAAAATACAGGAAGAATATATGCTTTTGATATTTCTGATAGAAGATTAGCTAATTTAAAGCAAAGACTTAAAAGATCTGGTGCATCTAATATTTCGATGCAAAGAATTCATAATGAGAATGATTTAAAGGTTAAAAGACTAAGAAATAAATTTGACAGAGTTTTAGTGGATGCGCCTTGCACGGGATTAGGCACTTTAAGAAGAAATCCAGATTTAAAATGGAGGCAAACGGAAAATGCTTTAAATGAAATGGTTATAAAACAATTATCAATTTTGTTAGCTGCATCAAAATTGTGTAAAAAAGGTGCCTATTTAGTGTATGCAACATGTAGCATGTTAGAAGATGAAAATGAGAAAATTGTAGCTTCCTTTTTAGCCAGTAACAAAAATTTTAAAATAATACCTCAACATAATATTATGAAAAAATATGGCATAGATTTAGGGAATAATGACTTTTTAAAATTAACAACAAATCAACATCAAACAGATAGCTTTTTTGGTGCCCTGATGGAGAGAGTGGATTAATGAATAATATTAATAGAAATATTTTGATTGGTGCGCTAATGGGAGTAGCACTAGGTTTTATTTTAAAAATTTATCCAAATTGGCTACTCTATGAACCTCTATTAGAATTATGTAATTTACTTGGACAATTATTTATCAAGTCATTGAAGATGATATTAGTCCCTCTTGTATTTTTTTCTATTATTGTTGGGGTATCTAATTTAGGGGGTAATAAGAAGTCAAGTAATGTATGGAAATTTACGCTAATTTATTTTTTTAGCACTATGGCAATAGCAATTTGTATAGCCCTTCTGGTTATGAATTTGGTGAATCCTGGAGTTGGTATGATCATTGAGTCTTGGCCATCTACTCCTGAAGTGATTAAAAATACGATGTCTCTTAAAGATTTTTTGAGCCAATTTATTTTAGGATTATTTGCTAATCCTTTTCAATCACTTTCATCAGGGAATATTTTACCCCTTATTATATTTTCAATTTTGATAGGGGTAAGTCTTAATAGCTTGGGTCAGAAAGGTTTAGCTGCTAAAAAAGTATTTGATAGTCTTTACGAAGTAATGCTAAAGATTGTGCATTGGATTATGGTATTTGCTCCAGTTGGAATTTTTGCCTTATTATCAACCATGATTGAAAGTCAATCTGCAGAGCTATTTTCACAATTAAGTATTTTCGTTTTTACCGTTATAGGCATTATATTTATTCATGGCATTATTGTCATACCAAGCTTACTTTACTTTTTTACCAAAATTACTCCATTACAATTATGGAAAAATGGTAAACCAGCATTTATTAGTGCATTTGCAACAAGCTCCAGTGCCGCAACACTTCCTCTGACTTTAAGTGTTGCTAATGATAATTTTAAGGTCCCTAAAAGTGTTTCGAATTTTGTATTACCTTTAGGGGCAACTATTAATATGGATGGTACAGCTCTATATGAGGCAGCTGCAGCACTTTTTATTGCTAATTTAGTGGGCATTGATCTGGCACTATCTCAACAGTTGATTTTATTCTTTATAGCTATGGTTGCCTCTATTGGAGCCCCAGGAATTCCAAGTGCTGGAATGGTCACTATGGCAATGGTTTTACAAGTCTTAGGACTCCCTTTAGAAGCACTTGCATTATTACTCCCAATGGATAGATTATTAGATACCTTTAGGACAACAATAAATGTGGAAGGAGATTTGACGGGCGCACTTATTGTGCAAAAAATCTCTAAGTTATGATTTTATTTCTTTCAATAAAATGAGCTGATAGAGAAAATGCTGCGGGTATGACTATAAGTGTAAGTAAGGTGGAAGATATCATCCCTCCAATGACTGCGATAGCAAGCGGACCATTTTGTTCTGAACCTGCACCAAGACCAAGCGCAGCAGGGAGTAAAGCTAGGATTAATGTTAATGACGTCATTAAAACTGGCCTCAATCTAACTGGACAAGCCTCAAGTAAAGCGTCATTAGTTTTCTTTCCTTTTGCTCGAAGCTGATTGGTATAATCGATTAGTAAAATAGAGTTTTTGGCAACCAACCCAATAAGTAAAACCATTCCAATCATTGAGTAAATATTTAAACTTTCTCCTGTAATCCACAATAGAGTAATTCCACCAATAATAGCTAAAGGTTGCGCTAGCATTACAATTACAGGCTGAAAAAAAGAATTAAATAAACTAGCTAAAACCATATAAAGTAAGAGCGTTGCTAGCATAAAAACAAATAAAACATTTTTAGTTGTTTTAGCAAATTCTTTTGCCTGCCCATCAAGTTGAATCTTATAATCACTTGGGAGAATCGGGTCGCTTACGCTGTTAACAAAATCAATAGCTTCTCCAAGAGGCATTGTGGGATCAGTATAAAAATTTGCTGAGTATTGGAGGCTTTCTCGACCAATGACTGCTGGACCTAGAACTTCCCTAAAGGAAGCAATGGTGTCAAGTCTTACTAATTCAGTATCCTTCCCTCTTAGATATATTTTATTTAAGCTTTCAGTGTCTTTAAATGTACCTTCCTTAGCTTTAAGTCTAATTTCATATCGCTGCCCATCACCTGGAAAGTCATTAAATCTTGCAACATCTAACCCATTGCTGAGTACTGATATAGACTCTGCAACATCTTTAGCAGATATTCCAAGGCTATTTGCCTTCTCCCGATCTATTTCAAGAATAAGTTGAGGAAGATTGAGCTGAAGATCTAAATCAATTTTTCCTATCTCAGGATTCTTAGTGAGTTGTTCTCGGAGTTCTTTGCTTAATTCTGCGACAGTTTCAATACCTGGACCAATTAGAGAAAATTTTAATTTTTCAGATCGTTGCCCACCAGCAATTGTTACTCCAGCTGGAAATGCTTTTACTCCGGAAAGCATGCTAAATTCCTCACTTAAATTTTTCATTACTTCAGATTGGCTTATATTTCTCAATTCTTTATCAATTAATCTAACACTAATAAAACCTCTATTTACCTGCCCTCTACTTCCAAGACCAATAGATGAAAAAACACTTGCTATATTATTTTTTTCGGTATAAATCTTATCTTCAATTTCAAGTAATTTTTTATAGGTATACTCCATATTAGAGCCTAAGGGTGTTTTAAATCGAACTGTAAAGCGGCTCTCATCAGTTTCTGGGACTAATTCTTTATTAATTGCAGAGAAAAAATAACTACTTGACAGGACAACTAGTAAACTTAAAAAAAGAACTTTCCATCTATTATTCAAAGTCTTTTCTAAAAGTTTTCGATACTGATTTTCCAAAGAGACAAAAAATTTATGTAACCATTTAGTTATTTTATTTTCTTGTGATTTATTTTTTGATAAATTTTTTACTGTTGCTTCTCGGACTAAAAATTTTGAACATAACATTGGAGTAAGTGTTAAAGACACTATAAGAGAGACTAATACTCCAGTTGTAACGACAACGGCGAACGATTCAAAAAATCTTCCAATAATTCCATCCATATACATCACTGGTGCAAAAATACAGACCAAGGATAATGTAGAGGCTAAAATTGCAAAAACAACTTCTTTGCTCCCATTAATAGCAGAATCAAATGCAGAAGTTTTATATTGTTGGTTATGCCTAAAAATATTTTCTAAAACAACAATCGCATCATCTACTACTACTCCAATAAGCAATATAAGGGCAAGCAATGTCATACTATTGAAGGTAAATCCAAAAAAATACATAGCAGCTATAGCTCCTAAAAGTGAGATAGGAATCGCTATCGCAATAATAAATGTCGATCTTATTGACATTAGAAATAAAAAAACTACAAATGCCGCCAATAAAGTACCTTCTACAATATGAGCTTGTAAAGATCTGACCATAGATTTAATAAATATAGAATCGTCAGTTGATATTTTTACAGTTACACCGGGGGGAAGATTGGGCCTTATATCATTATTCAACTTAGCTTTAATTTTATTAATAATATCTACAGTATTTGAATTTGCAACTTTAACAATCCCAAGACCAACACTTGGATTACTATTAAATCTCGCAGTTTCTCTATAATCCTCAAGCCCGTCCTCTACTTGAGCTATATCCCTAATCTTCACAGGACCATCATTTCTATAAGCAACTACCAATTCATTTAATTCTTGAACTTTATGATATTCAAGATCTAACTTAAACATTTTTTCCGATTGTTCTTTAACTAAAAAACCACCTGGTAGCTGCAGGTGCTCTCTATTAAAAGCAGATACAATGTCATTTGCAGTAATATTAAGAGAGGACATTTTATCAACCATTAAATTTATTCGAATGGTTCGATCTCTTCTACCCCCTAATCTAACTTCACCTACTCCATCAATAGTTTCCAGTTGTTTTTTTAGTGTATTTCTTGCATAGAGATTTAATTGCTGTATCGTCCTATCCCCAGTGAAACCAAGCCACATAATGGGGCTTGCATTTGTTTCAACTTTTCTAACCACAGGAGGGACGATATCATCTGGTAATCTTCGTGCAACTTGACCGACCTTAGACTGAATTTCATTAAATGCTACCTCAATATCCTTTTCTAAATTAAACGTAATAGTTACAACAGACACACCTGGTGATGAGGATGATTTGATTGATTCTATTCCAGTGGTTGCATTTACAGCACCTTCAATAATGTTAGTAATACTGGCATCAATGATTTCTGGATTAGCACCTTCAAGTGTTGTAGTAACCGATAAAATTGGAAACTCAATCATTGGAAATCTATCCAGCCCAATTTTTTGTATGCTGATGATGCCAAATAGGACAAAAATACCGGATATCATCCATGCTAATACATGTCTTCGAATAGATATTTCAGGTAATGTCATATTAGGATGAGTTACTTATTGATACGGAAAGATCATCAGTTAAAAAGGCTGCGCCATCGACAGCAACAGTATCATTTTCTTGAATTCCAGACAAAATTTCAACATAGCCATTTTGCGTAATACCAGTTTCAACAATATTTGCCTTCACTTTTTTATTTGTGACTACGTAAACTACTTTTCCTACAGGTCGTTGGACAATACTTTGCTCAGGGACTCCAATATTTTTTTTAGATCTAAAAATAATTGTCCCGTTAACTGTTGAACCTGGTTGCCAATTTGGTAAATTAGAAATATCAGCAATAACATCGATTGATCTGCTTTCTTGGTTAATACTTGGTTTGAGTTCAGCAATTTTCGAAGTAATTGTGGATTGTGAGATTGCACTAGACAATTGAATATCCATTCCAGGTTTAATTTTATTTGCAAGTTGTTCGGGATAAGGTATGTGAGCTCTTACTTTTTTATTATTGATAATTTGGTAGACCCCGTCACCTATTTTAAGAAAGTCTCCAATCGATGGGAGTTGTTTTTGTATTTTTCCATTGATAGGTGCATAAATTTTTGTTTTTTCTAAATTTGATTTGGCAATATCACGGTTTGCTTTTGCAATCTCAAGCATTTCAAGCATCTCATTTTTTTCCGAAGAAATATTGTCTAATGCGTTGGGAGAAATAAAATTTTGTTCTACAAGAGCTTTATTTCTCTCTAAAACTTTATTTTGATTTTCTAATTTGACAGTTAACCTTCTTATTTCTGCTTCAGCTAAATTTAATTGAAATCGATAGTCTTTACTTTCAAGCTCTGCTAACAGCTCTCCCTTTTTTACTGTTGCACCTGTCCGTACATAAATTTTAGTGACTTTACCGCTAATTTCTGCAGCAACAGTAGGATCTATTAATCCTTTAATAACTCCCATAGAAGATTCTTGTTCTTTAAAATCTATAAGCTTTACTTGAGTGGTTGATATAAAAATATCACGTGCCTTCTTTTCAGAAGTAACCTCTTTTTCTCCACAACCGATAAGGCTAATTGCAAAAGATGTTAATAGTAGAAATCTAAACATATGTAGTAATTCTTTAAAATTCAATTTTTTTCCAATTAAATGAGGTTCCAGGATCAGTTTTTCTCCCAGGAGCAATGTCACTATGACCAACAATATCTTTTATATCATAATATGATTTGAGACAGTCTATAAGCTGATTTAGTTTCTCATATTGAGAATTGGTATAATCTATATGATCAGAACCTTCAAGCTCTATTCCTATGGAATAATCATTACAATCTTTTTTACCATTCCACTCAGACACACCAGCATGCCACGCTCTTTTTTTACAACTGACATATTGTATTAGATTTCCCTCTCTATATATAACGAAATGCGAGGACACTTTTATATTTTTGATTTCTTGAAAATAGGGGTCAATAGAAGGATTTAATCGATTTGTAAAAAAATGCTCAATATAGTCGCCTCCATATTGATCAGGTGGGAGACTTATATTATGAATTACTAATAAATTAATCGAAATATTTTTTGGCCTAGCATCACAATTTGGGGAAAGTACATGTTTAATATCCTGTACAAAGCCTTCATCGTTAATAATCATTTCTTTCGAGTTAGTTATCATTTAAATGGATTATAATTTATTATTTTTAATTACGAATTAATTTTAATCTTTTTTAAAGCTTAATAATATTTCATATTTTCTGGAGATGCAGATGTTTTTTGACTATGTTGTATTTGGTATTGTAGATAATGGGGTAATGTTAATAAGTGCTTTCTTTGGTCTCGGTTTAGAAAAGTATTTACCCAAGCGATTCCAGGTAGGTTTAGGGGCAGTTATTGGCGCGGGCCTTGGAAATGCATTTAGTGATTTTATGGGTGGAGCTGTTAGCTTAAATTGGCCATTAGCAACTGGAACCGGTCTTGGATGTCTTATTGCGTTATTAGCAATACCTATTCTTCATAAAATTCAAAAGAAAATGTCTTAATTCATAACTACGATATAACAAACGACTCATGAATCTAAAATGGATTGCAAGACTTTATGGTTGCTTCTTTTATGAGGCAATCATTCAAGTTGCTCTATGGTTCCTTATCACTTTAATTATTTTAGTGAGTCTAGGGGATAGCTATACAATTAATTCAAGTTTGTTAGGATTTATTTTATGGCTATCCTCAGGAACCTATTTTATTTATTCTTGGTTGAATGGGGGGCAAACTCTTGCAATGAGAGCATGGAAATTAAAATTATTACCCCCAAAAGAATTCAAAATAACCTTTTATATATATAGGTATGTATTAGCTAGTATTGGTCTTATTTTATTTTTTTCTTTTTATTTGGTTATTATTTTTGGCGGGAAAAAATATATTCACGATATGATTTTAAAATCTGAGATTATTTATACTCAAACTTATTAATTAAAAAAATCCCTATTGAGAGAAATATAAGAGTTGGAACAAGTGAACTGATAAAAGGTTGCCAATCATTTAAAAGACTTAAATGTCTAATCATCGTATTTAAAATTTGATAGATAATTCCAACTATAATACCTACAAACATTTTAAAGAACTTTCCACCTGAGCGCTCCTGTAAAAAACCAAATGGTATGGCGAAAATAATCATTACTAGAGGCATTAATGGATGGATTAATTTTTCCCATAAAGCAACTTCATATTTCGTTGATTTTTGGTTATTCTTTTTTAAATAATTTATAAATTTTAATAAATTAATTGATGACATTTTTTGTGGAGAAATTATAAGGGCATTCATCATTTCAGGCCGCATTAATGATTTCCAGCTTCCAGCAGCTATTGTTTTAGTCATAACTGAATCATTATTAAGAATTGTTTGCTTGATATCTTTTAGTTTCCATTCTCCCTTTTCAAAAGAACCCTTTTTAGCATTTATAATGGTTCTAAGATTAAAGCTTTCATCAAATTCATAAATATGAATTTGCTCTAATGAAGAATCAGGCAAAACATTTTCGATATTAACAAAATTATTTCCATCTTTTATCCAAAATCCTGAACTAAATTCTTGGCTAACACTTGAGTTTGTTGATCCAATTTTAATTTGCTGTGCGTTTTTTTCTGAATGGGGGGCAATTAAATCACCTATTATTATAGTAAAAAAAGAAAATATTACTCCAACATACATTAATGATATTGCAATTTTTTTTATCGAATAACCACTGGCTCTAATAACATTCAGTTCTGAGTTATAAGATAGTTGCCCAATTGTGTACATTGATCCAATTAGAACTGCCAAAGGGACAACTTCATAAATATGTCCTGGAATACTCAATATTACATATGTAATAGCTTGTAATATTCCATATGATCCTTTTCCTAGGTCTCCTATTTCTTGGATAAAGTCAAAAAAAGCAAACAAGCTTATTAAGCCAAGCATAATCATTGAGATACCGATGAAAAATTCTCTATTAATATATCTGACTAAAATCATTTTATTTTTATAAACCTAGCTGGAAATAATGGTAAATTTAGGGACCGTCGATATAGTAAATATATGCCTGTTAGAGCAAAAATAATATGAATAGGAAAAAATCCTAGCCATAATGGAATTTTTCCGACAGAGATAAGACTTTGAAAAATTCCAAGAAAATTGTTATAAATAACAAAAATAAATACCGCAATCATTATATTAAAAGATCTTCCTGTTCTAGGATTAATGAAGCTCAATGGTATAGCTAAGAAAATTAGTAATAAAGTTGAAAGGGGTAATGATATTCGCCACATTAACTCAGCCAGATACTGTTTTTTGTTATTTTTCTGTTGATTTAATATTAGGGCTAATGTTGGTGTTGCCTCAATAATTCCAGCACTAGCACCAACATTGATCATCTTTGGCACATCCTTTTCGATTAAAATACCGTATTCATCGAAGGTAGTTCTTGAAAACTCTTTTGTATTTTTCATTCCTTCATAACGTTTACCATTCTTCAATACAATGTAATCATTTCCTTTTGAATCTATAATTCTTTTTCCTTCAGTTGAAACAATTACTCCTAATTTTCCATTTTGCTCAGATTGAATAAAAATATTTTTTACTGAGTTACCAATTGAATTAAATCCTTCTACATAAAATAATTTGTTACTTGATTTTGATTCTTTAAAGGTTCCAGGAGTAATGGTTGCAATTTCATCTCTATTTTTTAGACCACTTTTATATTCTTCAGCCTTTTGAACAGCCCAGGGACTGATAAAAAGAGAAAGTGACGCAATGAGAATAATAATTGGAATACAAAAAGTTACTACTGGCCTTACGAGACTATAAAGACCAAGTCCTGAACTGAACCATATAATCATCTCACTGTCTTTGTACCAGCGGCTCAACGTCATCAATATAGTAATAAAGACAGTTAATGATAATAAAAGCGGCATATGTTTTAGAAGATTAAAAACTAGTACGGTGTCAATTGCATCATTTGGTATACTTCCTTTAGCAGCGAAACGAAAAATGATTACTGCCCTTTGAGCAATAACAATTCCAGATAAGATAAGGATTGTTGATAGTGATGTGTAAAATAACTCTCTGGTTAAAGACTTCTTAAAAAGCATTTGAAAATAAATGAGATTCTAAAAAAGGATAATAAATGAAATTTAACATTAAAACTGACTCAATCATGGATATATCAGCTGATATTATCATAATAGCTGTTAACGATAAAAATCAAATCATTAATAAGTCAAAATTAAAGCCGTCGTGCACCACCTACTTATCCAATATTATCTCATCAAAAGATTTACTAGGAGATGTTGGATCAATTTTATTAGTGCATGGAAGCAAAGATTTTGAGCGGATTATTCTTGTAAGAACAGGAGATATAAATACTTTTAGTTATAAAAAATTAATAAAAATTACTCAAAATGTAGTTAGAACTTTGAAGAATTTAAAAAGTAAGAATGTTATTTTACCTATAGAGCAATTTATTAATAATCAAATTAGCATTCAAAATGCATCAGAATTTATTGTTAGGGAAGTTATAAATTCTACTTATGAAATTAATTCATTAAAAACAAAAGAGAAAGTTATACATAATATAAATATTTGCTTGCAATGTGAAAGCTCAAATTCTAACTATGTAAAATTAGGCCACAAACATGGCGAAGCAGTTGCTTTAGGCGCCAATCTTACAAAAGACCTCGGTAATCTACCACCAAACATTTGCACTCCAACTTATCTTGCAAATACCGCAAAGAAAATTGCTAAACAATTTAAAATGCAAGCAAAAATATTGGATCAAAAACAGATTGAAAAGTTAAAAATGGGATCTTTTTTATCTGTCGCCAAAGGTAGTAGAGAAGCTCCAAAATTTATTGTACTTGAACATAATAAGGGAAAGAAAAATCAAAAACCAATTGTACTAGTTGGTAAAGGAATCACATTTGATGCAGGAGGCATTTCTTTAAAACCAGGTTTAAATATGGATGAAATGAAATATGATATGTGTGGAGCAGCTTCTGTTTTAGGAGTAATGCACACCGTAGGTTTATTGAATCTGCCTTTAAATGTAGTCTGCCTGATTCCATCATGTGAAAATTTACCTGATGGTATGGCAGTCAAACCCGCTGATATTGTAACTAGTATGTCAGGACAGACTATTGAAATTTTAAATACCGATGCTGAAGGTCGACTAATATTGTGCGATGCATTAACTTATGCAGAGAGGTATAAACCTGAAATTGTAATAGATGTCGCAACCCTTACAGGTGCATGTGTCATAGCGTTGGGTAACTATGCTACAGGTCTTTTTAGCAATGATAAATCGCTATCAGATGAATTAGAAGAATCAGGAATAAAGTCTTTAGATAAAGCTTGGCCTCTTCCATTATGGGATGAGTATCAAGGTTTACTTGACAGTAATTTTGCTGATATGGCCAATATAGGTGGTCGCGCTGGCGGTAGTATTACTGCAGCATGTTTTCTATCGCGGTTTGCCAAGAAATATAATTGGGCGCACTTAGATATTGCAGGAACAGCTAATACCTCAGGAAAGAGTAAAGGTGCAACAGGAAGACCGGTTCCAATGCTTAGTCAGTTTTTAATTGATCGTGCAGTTTAATATTTAGTAAATTGACTAATATACAGTTTCTTTTCAACATTTCTGATATAAATTTAATAATTTATAAGATTGTAATAAGTAGTTTTAATAAAAATAGGTCATCACTTGTTTATCTTGATGAAGATTCAGCAATCAATAACTTTTCCCAAATGTTATGGAGTAAAGAAATTCATTCTTTTTATCCTCATCAAATTAAAAAATCAGAAAAGATGAATAGAATTTGTTTGGGTAGTGATGCTCAATTAATGGATGATATTTTGATAAATGGAACAAATCAAACTATTGAATATTTTAGTAGATATCAAAAATTTTATGAACTGGTTGGAACACGAGAAACTGATAAAGCTATTGCAAGAAAACGATTTTTATTTTACAAAGATTGTGGGTACAAATTGGAGGCGATTGATAGTTCTGATTTTAATCTTTAATTAATGCTTGATACTCCTCATGACTTAAAAGATTTATCACATCACTATCAGAAGTAGTGATTTTGCATAACCAAGTTTCATAAGGTTTTTCGTTGATTTGCTCAATTGATTTACTTAGTAATGGATTTATTTCAATTACCTCTGCATCAGCAGGACTTATAATATCTGAGGATGTTTTCACTGATTCAATAAACCCCAGCGCACTTCCAGATGTTGTCTTTTGATTGAGTTTAATGTCAGCAAAAACAATATCACCTAGAAGGTCTTGTGCAAAGTCAGTTATGCCTAAATAGTATTCATTTGACTGAATCTTTTTTAACCATATATGCTCTTTGGAAAACTGCATTTCTTCAATTGAAAACATTTTTACACCTTATATAAAAATTCAAGTGACAAGTTTTGCATGATTGTATATCATCTTGTTAAACAATCAAATAAGGTAAAGTGTGCTTAAATCATTAATTCAATTTCTGCTCATAACATTTTTCCTTCTACCAACTTCCAACCTTGTTTTTGCAAAGAATAAAAAATCACCTGATGTAAGGTCTGCTATGGCGATGGTAGTGCATCAAGATTCTGATAAAGTTATTTATCAAAAAAAAGCTTATACAAAAACTTCCATAGCCTCATTAACTAAGTTAATGACAGCTATGGTTATAATCGATTCAGGTATTAATCTTCAAGAAAAAGTAAAGATCTCAAAATTAGATATTGATAGATTAAAGTGGACAGGATCACGGATACCAATCGGGACCAAACTTTCTAGATTTCAATTACTTTCTATATCTTTAATGTCGTCAGACAATCGTGCTGCATCTGCACTAAGTAGATCTTATCCTGGAGGCAAGAGAGCTTTTATTAAAGCAATGAATGTAAAAGCACTTAAGCTAGGTATGCATAATAGTAGATTTGAGGACCCAACTGGTCTCGATAAAAGAAACATTTCAACTGCAAGAGATTTAGTAAGAATGGCAAGAGCTGCTTATCAGTATCCTCTTATAAGGGAACTAAGTACCAATCCAAAAGGAAATGTAAAAATAGGAAAACGTAAACGATTACTTGGCTTTTCAAATACTAACAGCTTGGTTAGAAAAGGGCAGTGGAATATTGGTTTGTCAAAAACAGGCTTTATTAGGGAAGCTGGGAGATGTTTACTTATGCAAACAATAATTAATAAAGAGCCTGTAATTATTGTATTGCTTGATTCATACGGAAAATATACTCGTATTGCAGATGCTAAAAGAATAAGAAAGTGGATGGAAAAAAATATAAATCAATCTCGAGCTTCAACACAATTCAAAAATATAATCATGCAACCTTCTTAGTCTTTTTTAATTTTTTAGCTTTCTTTTCTGCTTCTTTCTTTTTGATATCCTCTTTCGCTTTTTTAGTTAGCATTTTTAAAGCTTTATCTATAGATATGGAATCGAGGTCCGTATCTTTCGAGAGATTTACTTTAGTCGAGCCCATCTGCATGTAAAATCCAAATCGGCTTTTATATATTTCAATAGAGCTGTTGGTTTCCGGGTCAACTCCTACCTTTTTTTGTGGTTTCAGTAACTCAACAGCATATTCATGGGATATTTCAAAAATATTTTCTGTTTTAGGTATGGATTTAAATTTCCCATTATGATTTACATAAGGTCCAAAGCGCCCAATATTGGCAATGATTGGTTTACTTGTCTCCGGGTGTTCTCCTAAATCTCTTGGCAATGAAATAAGTTTTTTTGCTATTGATTCATCTAAATCAGCTAGAGCTATCTCAGGTGGGATGGTAGTTCTTTTTGGTTTTATTTTACTTCCTTCTTCTGGCATGCCCAGCTGAAGATATGGCCCATATGGTCCTACTAGAAGATATATTGCTTCTTTGGATGATTCATCATGAGTAATAATTTTAGGTTCTTGCGGAAGATCACCATTAGAACTTCTCGTAAAATCACAATCAGGATATCCTGAGCAAGCAACAAAGTTTCCTCTTTTACCTAATTTTGAAAGAAGTGGTTTACCGCATTTTGGACAATCTTCACCAATCTCTTTTTGCGTAATCTTGGTTCTATCAAGATCACTTTTCTCCTTTACTTCTTTTATGAATTGATCCCAAAAACTTCGAATAACTTTAAGCCAATCCTTTTTATCGGCTGCTATATCATCGAGCTGGGTTTCCAGATTAGCAGTAAAATCATAATCAACATAATTTGTAAAATGTTCAGTAAGGAAGTTATTAACCACTTTACCAACATCAGTTGGAGTAAATCTTTTCTTATCAAGTAAAACATATTCCCTATCTTGAAGTGTAGATATAATACTGGCATAAGTAGAGGGCCTTCCGATACCATATTCCTCTAAGGTTTTGACTAAACTTGCTTCTGTGAATCGCGGCGGCGGCTCTGTAAAATGTTGTATACCCATAATTTTATCTACCAATAATGTTTCACCTACTTCTAAATCAGGAAATATTGAAGTTTCAGTATCATCCTTTTGTGACTCATCTTGCTCTTCTAAGTAGACTGACATAAATCCTGCAAACTTAAGGGTTTGACCAGTTGCTCTAAACACACTCTCTCCTTGCCCCACCTCTAGATCAATACTGACAGCATCAAAGATCGCTGGAGACATCTGACAAGCAAGTGTTCTTTTCCATATAATTTCATATAATTTAAATTGTTGTTCTGAGAGGTATGGTTTTAGACTTTGCGGTGTTCTTTCAATATTTGTTGGTCTTATAGCTTCATGAGCCTCTTGAGCATTTTTTGCTTTTGTTTTGTATCCAATAGCTTTTTGAGGAAAAAATTCTTTAGCATAATTTGTTTCTAGATATTTTCTTATTTGGGATGTGGATTCATTAGACAAGCTCATAGAGTCAGTCCGCATATAAGTTATGAGCCCTACCGAACCCTCACTAATATTTATACCTTCGTATAATTGCTGCGCTGTAATCATAGTCGCTCTGGTAGTAAACCCCAATTTACGAACAGCTTGTTGTTGTAGGGTAGATGTTGTAAAAGGTGCAGCAGGATTCCTAGCTCTTTGTTTTTTATCGACTCGAGAGACGCTTACTTTACCTGAACTTTTAAGTAATAATTCTCCAACAATTTTTTTCTCTTGAGCAGCAGAGGTTATAGTAAATTGTTCAAGCTTTTTATTATTGAGTATGCTTAGTTTTGAGGGTATCTTTGCTTTATCTTTTGTCGCATCAAGATGAATGCTCCAATACTCTTTACTATTAAAGGTATCGATTTCCTCTTCTCTCTCAACGATAAGTCTTAATGCAGGACTTTGGACTCTTCCAGCAGATAGGCCGTAACGAATCTTAGACCATAATAATGGGGAAAGGTTAAAGCCAATTAAGTAATCAAGAGCTTGCCTGGCCTGCTGAGCTTGCACGAGTGCTTGCGCAATTTCTCTTGGACTTGATAACGCATCAATTATTGCAGACTTAGTTATCTCACCAAAAATTATACGACTTATTTTTTTTCCTTTAATGATTTTTTTGGCATTGAGCACTTCAAGAATATGCCATGCGATGGCTTCTCCTTCTCTATCAGGATCGGTTGCTAATAATATTTCATCAGAATTTTTCGCTGCTTTTGAAATAGCATCGATATACTTCTTGCTTCTCGATCCAATTTCATATTTCATCGCAAAGTCAGAAGTATCAACGCCTTGAGATTTTGGAAGGAGATTTCTTATATGACCATATGATGCAAGAACATGGTATTCCTTACCTAAGTAATTACCAATAGTTTTTGCTTTTGAAGGAGATTCAACAATTAATAGTTTAGCCATTTAAGTTTTTTACCTATTTAAGACTAGGCATCATAAGTAGAAATGAAAAACAATTCAAGATAATATGTAAAAAATTATTATATCTAAGCCTAAAATTTTCTATTTTTAAAATTAAAAAGCTTTAATTCTATGAAAACTTTCTTCCTCCATCAATGCTGAGAGTCTGCCCTGTAACATACGGAGCATGAAGTAGGAGAAATTCTATAGCTTTACAAATATCTTTTGGACTTCCGGTTCTTTTTAAAAGTGTTTGCGAAATTACTTTGTTTCTATAATCATCATCAAATTCTAGGTTAGATTCGGGCCATAAAATTGCACCAGGTGCGACAGCATTTACCCTAATTTCGGGACTAAGTTCTTTTGCAAGCGATTCAGTAAGAGTGGCAAGGCCTGCTTTAGCTATAGAATATATTATGTAATTTTTTTTAGGATTGTGAATTTGAGCATCGGTTATGTTAATAATGGATCCCTTTGTTTTCTTTAGAGACTTAGCTGCATGATGGCTTAACAATAGCGGTGCTTTAAGATTGGTTCCAATAAGATCATCCCAACTTGATTCATTTACTGAATCAATAGGGGTAGCGTAATAAGTAGAGGCATTATTAATTAAGAAATCTAATTGCCCAAAAATATTTATTACCTCTTTTATTAAATAGCTGAAAGATTCTTGATCTAATAGATCAGCTTGAACAGTTGCAGCAGAATCGGCTCTTAAATTATTAAGTTCAGCTACAAGTTTTTTAGCATCTATTGAAGATTGATTATGGTGAATCATTACGTCAACTCCACAATGATGAAGGTGTCGTGCAATTGAGGCACCAATTCTTTTTGCCCCACCAGTAATTAATGCAATACGTTTTGTTTTTTTCATATGGAAGTTTTTGTTATTTTAGATATTATAATCTAACCTATTTGTAAACATTTAGATAACTTCCAATAAAAATTGATTGAAAATAAGAAAAATAATTTAAGACCTATACGAAGCTATGTTTTGCGCCAAGGACGATTAACTAAACATCAAGCAGAGGCTATTAAGAAATTTAGCGATGAATTGATCATACCTAAATCAGAAAAAATAATAGAACAAGAATCAATTTTTTCAATTTCTAATCGCAAGATAATTCTAGAGGTAGGTTTTGGTATGGGTGATACAACAGCTGAAATAGCAATGAATGCTCCTCAAAATAATTATATTGGAATTGAAGTACACTCTCCAGGGGTTGGAAATCTTATAAATAAAATAAAAGAACATGAAATATCAAACTTGAAAATCATTCAACATGATGCAGTTGAAGTTATTGAAAAAATGATTGCAAATAGTAGCTTGGATGGAGTACATATCTTTTTTCCAGATCCTTGGCATAAAAAAAGACATAATAAAAGACGGCTTATAAAAGCAGATTTTCTTAATAAATTAGCTTTAAAATTAAAAGAAAAAGCATATATTCATATAGCTACAGATTGGGAGGACTATGCTGATTGGATACTAGATGAAAGTAGGCAATGTGAGAATCTGAGTCTCAAAGGAAATAAATTTCATAATAAACCAGATTACAGGCCTTATACAAAGTATGAAAAAAGAGGGGTGAATTTAGGCCACAAGGTTTGGGATATTATTTTTTTAAAGTGTTAACCAATTTTGGATGACTTTATTTACCTCTTCAACACCAGTTCTTTTTAAACTAGAAAATAATTGAATTGAACAAGGCGTTTGATAAAAATCAGCCCATTTTTCTTTAACAATCTTTTCTGTCTTAAACAATGCTTGATGAGATTTATCTCGAGAGAGCTTATCGCTTTTTGTAAGTAAAATATGAATAGGTTTTTGTCGTGGAGCAAACCAATCGAGCATTCTTGTATCAAGCTCAGTTAAGGGGCGTCTAATATCCATGACAATTATAAGCCCGACTAAAGACTGACGATCTTGGAGATATGCTGGAAGGATTGTTTGCCAATGCTTACGCATCGAAGATGGGACTTTTGCATAACCATAGCCTGGAAGGTCAACCAAAGCTTTATCCTCTCCAATAGTAAAATAATTAATAAGCTGAGTCCGCCCTGGTTGTTTACTTACATAAGCCAATCTGTTTTGATTGCTTATTGTATTAATTGAGCTTGATTTTCCCGCATTTGAACGGCCAGCAAATGCGATCTCACGACCTGTATCCTCAGGTAACTCATTAAAATTATTTACTGAAATAGTAAATTTGGCATTTTGTAAAAAAGACATTTTTTTTCCTAATTACTTAAGCGTTAATGCTATCACGTTGAACTTAATTTAGTTAGAATGTCACAATTGTTAATAGGATGGATAAAGTATGAATTTAGCATTATCTTTATTTGGTGTATCTTTGATGTTTGTTGCGCATTTCTTGGGTGCCGAACCTCTTTCATCGAAAGATTTGCAATCTGCAAAAAAAATAATTAATAATTTATGTATCGCATGCCATGGCGCAGATGGCAACAGTGCGAGTTCAGTCAATCCTAAATTAGCTGGACAGCATGCAGCTTATATTACAAAACAGCTCATGAATTTTAAAAGTGGTAAAAGAGATAATGCAGTAATGGCTGGCATGGTCACTTCTTTAACAGAACAAGATATGATTAATTTAGGAATATACTTTTCTAATCAGAAAATTACCTTATCAATGGCCAAAGAGAATGGAATAGATTCTCTTGGGGAAAAAATATTTCGCGCTGGATTATCCAAAAAAGGTATTCCAGCCTGCGCGAGTTGTCATGGCCCAGCTGGGCATGGTATTCCAGATACATACCCTAGACTCAATGCTCAACATAGTGAATATACTGTTTCCCAGCTTAATCTTTTTCGTGTTGGGAAAAGAGCAAATGATTCTGCGAAGGTAATGAGAACAATTGCACAAAAATTAACCGAAGAAGAAATGCAAGCTGTTGCTGATTATATCCAGGGGTTAAGATAATTTTTTATCTAGTAACTATTTGCAACTTCACAATCTATTATTAGTCATAATTTTCCTTTTATTAAAGACTCCAATTAAATTAAACATTTGAATAACTTAACCAAAAAAATAATGACATTCTCGCAGCTTATGAGCTCAATGAGATTTGCTATATCTATGCTATCTATTGTAGGTATAGCTTCCATTATTGGAACTGTTTTAAAACAGAACCAGTCATACGAATCTTATATTATTAAATTTGGACAATTTTGGTTTGAATTTTTTGAAACATTGAATTTATACAATGTATATCAAGCATCATGGTTCCTTCTTATTCTCTTATTCTTAGTTTCCTCAACCAGCTTGTGTGTATATAGAAACTCTCCGAGAATTCTAAAGGAATTTAAACTTTTCCAAGATAATGTTAAAGAAAAATCCTTGAGATCATATAAATATTCTTTTGAAATTCCATTTAGTGATTTTAAGAAAAAAGACCTAGTCAATCTTTTAAATCAGCATCAATTTAAAACTAAGGAAAAGTTAATAGATAATGGTGATGAATTAATAATTGCAAAGAAAGGAGACTACCAAAAGTTAGGTTATATTTTTACCCATTTAGCGATAATAATAATAAGCGTTGGAGGTTTGATGGATGGTAATTTGATCTTCAAGTTTCAAGAATCTATTGGCTCAAAACAAATTGAATTTCTGGATAAACCAATTTCAGAAATATCAAAAAAAAGCTGGTTGGATACTTCAAATTTCTCTTTTAGAGCGAATATGCTTTTAGTTGAAGGTGAAAGTCAGGGGGTCGGAGTTATTCCTGTAAAAGATGGCTATATGATTCAAGACCTACCTTTTACTGTTTCACTTAAAGATTTTAATATTGAGCACTATTCGTCCGGACAACCGAAATCCTTTGAGAGTGATTTAATGATTAAAAGTAAGAACAATGGTGAGGTTATACAACAAAAAATAAGTGTAAATAAACCTTTGTATTACGATGGGGTAACTATTTATCAGTCAGATTTTCAAGATGGTGGTTCCAAACTCAATTTAGCACTGTATGACATGTATGGCAATTCAAAACCGATACCAATGAAAGCAGAGATTTTTAAACATAATGAATTGATTGTTGATAATCAAAAAATGAATTTTGAATTTGAAGATTTCAGATTATTTAATATTTTAGATGTTCAAGAAAATGGTGATATGAAACCGAAAAATGTCGGACCTAATTATAGATATAAAATTAGAAACGATTCAGGACAGGCTCGTGAATATGAAACTTATCAATATCCCTTATTCCTGGATGAAAGATACTTCTTTATGAGTGGAATGCGTAACACCCCTCAAGAAGATTTTAAGTTTTTAAGAATCCCGGCCGATGCTGATCGAACACTTGATGGATTTATGATTTTTAAAGATCTGATGATTGATCCGAAACAAGTCAATTTAGCTATCAAAAGCATTTCAGAAGAAAATACGGTAGATCTTAGCCAAAATAAAAATGAAGTTACTAAAGGTTTCTTTGCTATATGGCAAAGTTTCATTACTGGGGGTTATAATAATATTGCTTCCAATATTGATCAGAATGTTCCTTTACAAAATCAAGAACAAGTAGCCAATACCTATATCAAAATAATATATTTAATCGGCGATAAAATTATTTCAAATTATAAGGAAGATAATTCAGATTCCACCATATTTAATTTTAATAATGATGGTGTATTTACGCAAGATGCTTTAAATGCATACAGTGATAGCTTCTTTTACGGAAGTAATTTTTGGGTTGAATTAAAAGACTTCGAACAAGTCCAAGCAAGTGGATTACAACTTACAAAATCCCCAGGTCAATTTTGGGTCTATCTTGGATCTATTATGCTCGTTATAGGAATATTTTGTATGTTGTATATTCAGGAAATCAGGCTATGGATTATGAAGAAAAGTGATTCTAAAAATTTAATTTTGGCCTTTGCAAGCAATAGGGATCAAATAGATTTTGAAAAGTTTGTTCATAAAACAAAAGATGAAATTAAAGACTTTTACTCTAAATAAGGTACTTTCATGAAAGTAAATTTTTACAATTATATATTTACAGCACTTCTTTCATTACTAGGTGTAGTTGCTCTAACCAATTTCCTTAATTATATGGATAAATATGAAGTTACTATTTTGATTGCTTCTGTCATAGGATTTTCCTTTTTGGGGATGAAATGGAATAAATTTAAACATTTTTTTCTAGTTTCTTTCGCATTAGCTTTCTTAAGTATTTATTTGTATCAAGGTGATATTAGTCAAGCTAACTCAAACTTTATCTTAAAGTATTTTTTATCAAGTCAATCCTCAATAATGTGGATGAGTGCACTTTTTCCTTTGGGCCTTATAATTTATTGGTTTTATATGTTTGTTAAACAAGAATTTTACGGAAATTTTGCCTCCTTTTTGATTTGGGCTGCAGCAACATTTGCCACCTCAGGTTTATTGGTGAGATGGTTTGAGTCATATTTAATAAGCATAGATATAGGACATATTCCAATAAGTAATCTGTATGAAGTATTTGTTTTATTTTGTTTAATATCGGCTTTAATCTACTTATATTATGAAGAAAAATTAAATACTAAAAAACTTGGTTCTTTTGTGATGATTATTATCAACGTCGCCGTAGCTTTTTTATTATGGTACACATTTACTAGAGGGGCCGATGAAATACAACCGCTTGTTCCAGCACTCCAATCTTATTGGATGAAAATTCACGTCCCTGCGAATTTTATTGGCTATGGAGCATTTGCTATTGCTGCAATGGTCTCGGTCGCATATCTTTTAGCTGATAGTAAATTCTGGCAAAAATATATTCCTGCAAAAGAAATATTAGATGATATGACTTATAAACTCATTGCTATTGGATTCATTTTCTTCACTATTGCCACTATTTTGGGAGCTGTATGGGCAGCCGAAGCTTGGGGAGGATATTGGTCATGGGACCCAAAAGAAACATGGGCATTAATTGTATGGTTAAATTATGCAGCTTGGCTCCATTTGAGATTAATCAAAGGGCTTAGGGGAAATATTCTTGCCTGGTGGTCTATTGCAGGACTTTTAATCACCACATTCTGCTTTTTAGGAGTTAATCTATTTTTATCTGGTTTACATTCATATGGAGAGCTTTGATAATTTAAATTATCAGTTAAAATAACTCAAATACTCACCAGATTTAAAGAGCAAAATGGATGAATTAATAACTATAGATGATTTGAGCTTTGGTTATGGGAGCTCCTCCTTGCATAAAAATATTAATATGAAGTTTAGCCGTGGAAAAGTATCTGCGATAATGGGCGGAAGTGGATGCGGTAAAACAACCATATTAAAATTAATTGCTGGTCAATTAATTCCAAAATCTGGAAAAGTAATTGTTGATGGGCAAATTGTCCACGAGCAAGATAGAGACGGTATATATAATGTTCGAAGAAAAATGGGGATGTTATTTCAGCATGGAGCATTGTTTACCGATCTTTCTGTATACGAAAATGTCGCATTTCCAATGAGAGAACATACCAATCTTCCAGAAAATATTATTAAGGATTTGGTACTGCTTAAATTAAATGCTGTTGGTTTGAGGGGTGCACAAAAAAAAATGCCTTCAGAACTTTCAGGCGGAATGGCTCGTAGGGTCGCTCTTGCAAGAGCTATTGCCCTCGATCCTGATATCATCATGTACGACGAACCGTTCGCTGGATTAGATCCAATCTCTATGGCAGTTATTTGTGATCTTATAAGATCCCTCAATGACGCATTGGGAGCCACATCAATTATTGTGACGCATGACGTAGCAGAAACTTTTTCGTTTGCAGATTATATTTATTTCCTTGCTGATGGAAAAATTGCTGCAGAGGGAACTCCAAAACAATTACTTGCATCGAGACTACCATTCGTAAGACAATTCATTCATTCTGAAAAGGATGGCCCAGTTCCATTTCATGTGGAAGCACCTTCATACAAAGTTGATCTTCAATTATGAATAAGATCTTAAATTTTATAGAAGGTATTGGCTCAACGTTCAGAAAAAAAATGGCAAGATTGGGAGCAGGAACCCGTTTATTTTTTTTGGTGCTAATTTATTCTGGAGATAGCTTTAAAAGAATTCATCTCACAATTCGAGAAATATATTTTACGGGGGTATTATCTCTAATAATTATTGTGGTATCTGCATTTTTTGTCGGCATGGTATTGGGCTTGCAAGGATATTATACGTTAGAAAAATATGGTTCATCAGAAGCCATTGGTGTGCTTGTGGCATTAGCTTTGGTAAGAGAGTTGGGACCTGTTGTAACAGCTCTGTTATTTGCAGGACGAGCTGGAACTGCTATAACAGCTGAGATTGGTTTAATGAAGGCTACAGAACAATTATCTGCGATGGAGGTTATGGCTGTGAGCCCAGTAGCGAGGATTATTGCACCGAGGTTTTGGGCAGGAATGATAAGTATGCCAATATTAGCAACCATTTTTTCTATGGTCGGTATATTAGGAGGATACTTCATTGCAGTTTTAGTTATTGGTGTAGATGAAGGTTCTTTTTGGTCACAAATGCAGGCTAATGTTGATTTTAGTAATGACATAGTTGATGGTGCAATTAAGAGTATAGTTTTTGGATTTGCTTGTACAATAATAGCTTTATTTGAGGGCTTTGATGCACCTCCAACAGCAGAGGGAGTAAGTCGTGCTACGACACGGACAGTTGTGATTTCTTCTCTTGCTGTTCTTGGATTAGACTTTATTTTAACTTCTTTTATGTTTGTTTAATAATGATGGAAATAGGAAAGTAAATTATGGAAAGAGCTAAGTTAGATATTTGGGTGGGAATTTTTGTAATTCTGGGGATTGCTGCTATGTTTGGATTAGCAACAAAGGTTGGTAATTTAACTTCAAATTCTATTAAAGAAACCTACCAAGTTTTTGCAAACTTTGAAAATATTGGAGGTTTAAAACCTCGTGCAGCGGTTAAGGCTGCGGGAGTCGTTGTTGGTCGAGTAGATTCTATTGTTTTTGATACAGAGGCCTATCATGCAGTTGTTAAAATAAAAGTAGATACAAGATATATCTTTCCTAAAGATACATTTGCCAATATTTATACAGCAGGTTTGTTGGGAGAACAATACATTGGCCTTGAAGCTGGAGGGGATTTAGAAAATCTTGAGGATGGAGATTTAATTACACAGACACAAGATGCAGTTGTTTTGGAAAAATTAATAAGTCAATTTTTATATAATAAGGCTGCAGAGGAAGATTAAATATGTATAAAAAATTACTTTATTTCATCGTAATTACCTTTTTTTCTTTAAATATCTTTGCAAATACAGGCCCTGATGAAATTGTTAGAAAAACTGCAGATGATGTCATTAAAATAATACAGCAGGATAAAGATATTCAAGCAGGTGATAGAAATAAAATATATAAACTAGCAGAAGAAAAAATCCTACCGAACTTTGATTTTGAGAGAATAGCAAGGCTTGTTCTTGGAAAGGCTTGGAGAAAAGCTACCAAAGAGCAAAGAACACAATTTAAGTACGAATTTAAAAATCTACTACTTCGAACTTATGCGGTTGCCTTATCAAAATATAAAAATCAAAAGATTGAATATAAACCTATGCGTATGAAATCCTCTGATAAAATTGTAACGGTTAAAACTGAAATTGTACAAAGTGGTGCACAGCCAATTTCCGTAGATTATGCATTGGCAAAACAAGAGAAAGGTTGGTTAGTTATTGACATTATTATTGAAGGAGTAAGTTTAGTCACTAATTATCGAAGTCAATTTGCAAGTGAAATAAGAAGAAACGGTATGGATTCATTGATAAAGGCGTTGGCTAAAAAAAATGAGTCAAATGAAAAATAAATGACTTCAATTGAATTACAAGATAAAAGATGGTTACTAAAAGGAAATATTACTTTTAAGGAAATATTACCAATTCTTGATCAAGTGAACCATTATGATTGGAAAGAATCTATAATTTTGGATTTGTCGCAAGTCAGTGAAATTGATACGACGATAATAAGTTTTATTCTTGAACAAAAACGTCAAGCTAAAAAATTCGGTAAACAATTCAATTTAGAAAATAGCCCTGAAAGCTTAAAATCTCTCGCAAGTCTTTATGGTATTGAGAACCTAATTTAAAACTTAAACAAACTATTTAACTCTTCATTATTACAAATATGAAAACTGCTATTTCGTACAAAAATGTTAAAAAATTCTATGGTGATCTGAAGGCTGTTAACGGAATCACGCTTAATATTAAAGAAGGGGAATTTTTTGGACTTTTAGGCCCTAATGGGGCTGGAAAATCAACTTTGATAAATATGTTAGCTGGTTTAGCAAAGCCTTCGACTGGAAAAATTTCAGTAATGGGATATGACGTTCAAAATAACTATCAGGAAGCGCGGCACTCAGTAGGGATAGTCCCTCAAGAATTAGTGTTTGATCCGTTTTTTAATGTCAGAGAAATGTTACGTTTCCAGGCAGGATATTTCGGAAAAGGTAAAGAAAACGATGTTTGGGTTGATGAAGTAATTGAACGACTTGATTTGACTGACAAGGCATCAACAAATATGCGAAAGCTTTCAGGCGGAATGAAAAGAAGAGCTTTAATTGCCCAAGCACTCGTTCATAAGCCACCTGTTATTGTTTTAGATGAGCCAACTGCTGGTGTAGATGTTGAATTAAGACAAAAACTATGGGAGTTTATTAAAGATCTTAATAACGATGGGCACACTATTGTGTTAACAACTCATTATCTTGAGGAGGCACAAGAGTTGTGTAATTCAGTAGCAATGTTAAGAGCAGGAAAGGTTGTTGCTATGGATACCACCAAAAATCTATTAAGAAAATTTGCCACTAAAAACTTAAAGTTAAAACTTAATTTTAAGGGGGAGGAGAAATTACCTCAAAAAATAGATCATATACCCCATCAAATCGTAGAGGATGCTTTTATATTTCAGTTAAAAAGAATAACAGATATTACTGAAATAACTGAGGCACTTAAAGAATCAAGGGTAGAGATTGCTGATATTCAAACTGTTGATTCTGATTTGGAAGACGTATTTTTAAAATTAACTAATTCAAATAAATAATATGATGGTAACTCCTAAAATACAACTTATTGGAACATGGACATTAATAAAAAAAGAATTAATAAGATTCTGGAGGGTAGCTTTTCAAACAGTTGCCGCCCCTGTAATAACAGGTATTTTATATCTTGTAATCTTTTCTCATGTACTTCAGGATAGATTGGAGGTATATGAAGGTGTAACATATACGTCTTTTTTGATACCTGGCTTAATTATGATGTCTTTATTGCAAAATGCTTTTGCTAATAGTTCATCAAGCTTAATTCAGTCAAAAGTAATGGGAAATATTGTATTTATTCTTCTTTCCCCATTAAGTTACATACAATTGTTCATAGCATTTATTGTGGGAGCGATTTTTAGGGGTTTATTTGTAGGCTTGGTGATATATTTATTAGCTCTTATATATGTGGATCTTCCTATTGAACATCCATGGATGGTTTTTTGCTTTGCAATATTTGGAGGGGGCTTGTTGGGAGCATTTGGCATCATTGCTGGAATTTGGGCAGAAAGATTTGATCAAATGGCAGCTTTTGGTAATTTTGTAATTATGCCGTTATCTTTTTTGTCGGGCGTTTTTTACTCGATTCACTCACTTCCTCTAGCATGGCAAAATGTATCACAATTAAATCCATTTTTTTATATGATTGATGGTTTTAGATTTGGTTTCTTTGGGCAATCAGATGTTTCACCCTACATAAGCCTCGCTGTTGTATTTTTATTTTTTGTTGCATTATCATTCGCCGCAATACAAATGTTAAAATCCGGATATAAGTTGAGGAATTAAATGTTAAGTCCAATTGATATAAAAAATGTAATACAAAAAAATATGCAATGTGAGGTTGTTGAGGTAAAGGGGGATGATGGTGCTCACTTTGAAGCAATTATCGTTAGTAATATTTTTGAAAATATGTCATCAGTTAAACAACATCAAGCAGTTTATAAAGCATTAGATGGCATGATGAAGGAAGAAATACATGCGTTATCAATTAAAACATTTACAACTTTACAGTGGGAAGAATTTAAAATGGAGAGAAATAATGACTACAGAAGATAAAATTAGCAATCTAATTGAAGAAAATAAAATTTTATTATTTATGAAAGGAAATCCTAAGTTTCCTCAATGCGGTTTTTCTAGTCTTGCTTGTCAAATCTTGGATGCATCTGGAGCAAACTACGAAACAGTAGATGTATTGCAAGATCAAGATGTTAGAGAGGGAATTAAAACTTATTCTAACTGGCCAACAATTCCACAACTTTATATCAATAAAGAGTTCATTGGTGGTGCAGATATTATGAGAGAAATGTATGAATCTGGAGAGCTCACTAAAGTAATTTCTGGTAGCTGAATTGGATAAACTCCTCATAAATGGTCAAAGAAAGTTAAGGGGTCATGTAAAAATTTCAGGAGCTAAAAATGCGGCTTTGCCAATTTTTATGGCTTCCTTACTTTCATCAGATAAGTTGGAATTAATTAATGCTCCTGAACTTCAAGACATTAAAACAACTATAAAACTCCTAAAGGTTTTAGGTGTTGTTGTTTCAAAAAAAGAAACCTCAATTAATTTTAATGCATCCAAAGTAAATAATTTTGATGCTCCATATGAGTTGGTTAAAACAATGAGAGCTTCAATTCTGGTGCTAGGACCATTACTTGCTCGATTTGGAAAGGCTCGGGTATCAATGCCAGGGGGATGTGCAATTGGGTCGAGACCTGTAGATATTCATATTAAAGGCTTAGAGGCTATGGGAGCAAAAATAGCTATAAACCATGGGTATATTGAAGCCTCTTCCTCACATTTACCTAATGGACGTCTTCACGGAGCAAAAATTTTTATGGATCAAGTAACTGT
Organism: uncultured OM43 clade bacterium; assembly: GCA_902558495.1. GTDB lineage: Bacteria > Pseudomonadota > Gammaproteobacteria > Burkholderiales > Methylophilaceae > BACL14. The sequence goes on from CACEEB010000002.1 coordinate 33,666, forward strand.
TACTGGTACTGAAAATCTTCTTATGGCGGCAGTTTTGGCGGATGGCGTTACTACATTAGATAATGCCGCAAGAGAACCTGAGGTGGTGGATTTAGGCGAGTGCCTTCAAAAAATGGGGGCTAACATTCAAGGCTTAGGATCCGATAAAATCACCATTAAGGGAGTGCCAAGTCTACAGGGTGCAAGTCACAAGATTATGTTTGATAGAATCGAGGCAGGAACTTATATGGTGGCTGCAGCGATGACAGGCGGAGAAATTACCTGTCAAAATGTTGACCCTTCAAAAATGGAATCGATTCTACAAAAATTATTAGAATCAGGTGCAGAAATTACAACAAAAAAAAATTCAATAACAGTTCGTTCAAATAAAAAATTAAATGCTGTAAATATAACCACTGCGCCATACCCTGGTTTCCCAACAGATATGCAAGCTCAATTTATGGCTCTTAATACATTTTCAAATGGTGTAGGAGAAATCACTGAGAATATTTTTGAGAATAGATTTATGCATGTACAAGAATTAAGAAGAATGGGCGCACTTATTGATATAAAACATAATACCGCTATCATTAGGGGTGGGAACTTACTTGAAGGCGCTAAAGTTATGGCTACTGATCTTAGAGCTTCTGCTGGCTTGGTTTTGGCTGCATTAGTTGCTAAAGGAGATACCCAAATAGATAGGATTTATCATCTTGATCGTGGATATGAGAAGTTGGAAGAAAAATTTAATCAGCTTGGTGCAAATATAAAAAGGATATATGAATGATCACAATAGCCCTATCAAAGGGAAGAATATTTACAGAGACTATGCCAATATTAAAAGCGGCTGGGATAGAATGCTCTGAAAATCCAGAATCTTCCAGAAAACTGGTATTTAATACAAATAAAGAAAATATTCAGATAATCATTGTGAGGGCATCTGATGTTCCAACTTACGTTGAATGTGGTGGTGCAGATATTGGTATTGCTGGAAAAGATGTACTGGATGAATATATGGGAGTTGGTATTTATTACCCATTGGATTTAAATATAGGTAAATGCAAAATGATGGTTGCGTGTAAAAAAGATTTTAATTACCTAGATGCAATGAAGAATAAAAAAAGGCTTAAAGTTGCTACAAAGTATACAAATGCTGCCAGTGAATTTTTTGCAAAAAAAGGCATTCACATCGATTTGATAAAATTATATGGATCTATGGAACTCGCACCAATTGTTGGTCTTGCAGATATCATAGTAGATTTGGTAAGTTCTGGAAAAACATTAGCAGCTAATAATTTAATTCCAGTTGAGGAAGTTTCTAGTATCACATCGCGATTAATAGTAAATAAAGCATCACTTAAATTAAATAATAAATTATTGAAACCAATGATTAAAAAGTTCTCCCAATCAGTGAGTTAAATTAAATGCAAATTAAAATACTAAGATTTTCTGATAAGGATTTTGAGGGGAATTTAAAAGACTGCCTTGAATTTGACTCGTCAAATAATGAGCAAATTATGGATGTGGCCAAAAATATTTTGTTAGAAATAAAAGAAAAAGGTGATAAAGCACTTATTGGTTTTACGAAGCAATTTGATTCATTGAATATTGAAAATGCTTTGAGCTTAGAAATTAACCCAAAGGACATCAATACTGCATTTAATAATATTAGCCAAGATCAAAAAAAAGCACTTGAGGAAGCAGCATCAAGAATTTTTGAGTATCATAAAAAACAAAAAAATGAATCATGGTCTTATGAAGATGCTGAGGGTTCATTGTTTGGACAAAAGGTAACTCCATTGGATAGAGTGGGACTTTATGTTCCAGGTGGAAAAGCAGCCTACCCTTCATCTGTTCTTATGAATGCTATTCCAGCAAAGGTTGCGGGAGTCCAAGAGCTTATCATGGTAGTTCCTACACCTAATGGCGAGAGAAATGATTTGGTTTTAGCCGCAGCAAAAGTTGCACAAGTTGACCGTATTTTTTCAATTGGTGGGGCACAAGCAATAGGAGCTTTAGCATATGGCACAGAAACTATTCCGAAGGTAGATAAAATAGTAGGTCCTGGAAATGCATATGTAGCAGAAGCAAAAAGAAGAGTATTTGGAACTGTTGGAATTGATATGATTGCTGGACCATCAGAAATTTTAATCATATCTGATAAAAATTCTAATCCTGATTGGATTGCGATGGATTTATTTTCACAAGCTGAACATGATGAGTTGGCGCAATCTATTTTAATAAGTGATGATCAAGAATTTTTAAATAAAGTTAATAGAAGTATAGACACCTTAATTCAAGATATGCCTAGGAAAGAAGTTATTAAAAAATCACTAAAAAATAGAGGAATTTTTATTCTAGTAGAAAATCTTATAGATGCAGCAAAAGTATCTAATTTTATTGCCCCAGAACATTTAGAGCTTGCTGTGGATAAACCTAAAAAACTTCTTGAGGACATAAAACACGCAGGGGCTATCTTCATTGGTAGAGAGACATGTGAGGCTGTTGGTGATTATTGTGCTGGACCTAATCATGTTCTTCCTACTTCGGGAACAGCAAGATTTTCCTCACCACTAGGGGTTTATGATTTCCAAAAAAAATCTAGCCTAATTGCTTTATCAGAAACTTCCGCATCACGCTTAGGAAAAATTGCATCTACCTTGGCAAAGGGAGAAGGATTATATGCGCATGGACTATCTGCGGAGTACAGAATCAAAAAATGAGTAAATTTTGGAGTAAGTTGATTCAGGAACTCAGTCCATACATACCAGGAGAGCAGCCAAAAAATCAAGCATTAATTAAATTGAATACTAATGAGAATCCCTATGGACCAAGCCCAAAAGTATTGGCTGCAATTAAATCAGCAATTTCTGATGAACTAAAGCTATATCCCGACCCTGAAAGTATTGAGTTAAGAGAGGCAATTGCTAAATTTTACAATTTTAGTTCATCCAATATTTTTGTTGGGAATGGTTCCGACGAGATTTTGGCATTTATATTTCAAGGGTATTTAAAAAAAAGTAAGCCTCTTCTTTTTCCAAATATTACATATAGTTTTTATCCTGTGTATTGCAAGCTTTATGATATTGCATTTCAAAAGATGCCACTTGATAAAAATTTTGAGATTAATTTGGAGGATTATTTAGTTCCAAATGGTGGCATTATCTTTCCTAACCCCAACGCCCCAACTGGCATAGCAAAGAAAGTGAGTGACATTGAAAATCTTCTCAAAAATAATAATGATAGTGTAGTGGTGATTGATGAAGCCTATGTTGATTTTGGTACCGAGTCATCAGTTTATTTAATAAATAAATATGATAATTTAATTGTCACACAATCTCTTTCTAAATCAAGATCCTTAGCGGGTATGCGCATTGGATGTGCTTTTGCAAGCAAAAGTATTGTTGATGGATTAAATAGAATAAAAAATAGTTTTAATTCCTATCCCATAGATAGGCTTGCTCAAATTGCTGGTGCTGAGGCATTTAATGATAAAGATTATTTTAGACAAACCACGAACAAAGTTATCGAAGCAAGGCAATTTTTAGTTGAAGAGATGAGTAATCTTGGTTTTCAAATTTTGCCATCAGGTGCAAATTTTATTTTTACAAAACATAATAATAAAAGAGCAGAAATTATATTTAAAGAATTAAGGAATAATGATATTTTAATTCGATTCTTTGAATCACCAGAGGAAATAAATAATTATTTAAGAATTACGGTTGGTTCTATGGAACAAATGAAGCAATTAGTCCATGCCATAAAAAAAATTATATAAAGTTTTACTCTAAATTCTTTCAATACGCCAATTGAAACTCATGCTAAAATCTCACCTATGAAAAGGTCAGCAAAAGTCTCTAGAAAAACAAAAGAAACTGATATTACAGTTGAAATTAATATTGATGGAGTAGGTACATCATCCTTAGATTCCGGCATTGGTTTTTTAGATCATATGCTTGAGCAAATTTCTAGACATGGTCTATTTGATCTTTCAATAAAAGCCCAAGGTGACTTACATATAGATGCTCATCACACCGTTGAGGATATCGGAATAACTTTAGGCCAGGCTTTTGAAAAGGCTATTGGGGACAAATTGGGTATTAGAAGATATGGACACGCTTATGTTCCTCTTGATGAAGCTTTATCTAGGGTTGTGCTTGATATATCTGGTAGACCAGGACTTGATTTAAATGTTGATTTTACCAGAGCAAGAATTGGCGAATTTGATGTAGATCTTATTCATGAATTCTTCCAAGGATTTATTAATCATGCAAATATTACACTGCATATTGATAACCTAAAGGGAGAAAATGCTCATCATCAAGCAGAAACTATTTTTAAAGCTTTTGGCAGAGCCTTAAGAAATGCAGTTGAAATAGATGACAAAATTAAGGGTGTCATGCCCTCCACTAAAGGCACACTGTAGCCAAAATTTTAATAAATTTATGATAGCAATTATTGATTATGGGGTTGGTAACTTAAGGTCAGTCCATAATGCTGTTAATTTTATTTCTCCCCAAAAAAAAATCCTTTGTAACTAACGACCCCGATAAGGTCTTGAAGGCTGATAAAATCATTTTTCCTGGACAAGGTGCAATGCCGGGATGCGTGGAAGAGTTAGATAAAAGAGGGTTAAAAGAGGTTTTAATTGAATCTGCAAAACAAAAACCTTTTCTTGGAATTTGTTTGGGTTTGCAAATGCTCTTTGAAATTAGTGATGAAGGTAATCAAAAAGGTTTTGGTTTGTTGCCAGGAAAAGTAATAAAGTTTAAAAGTGATTATAAGGAAAGAATAAAAATTCCTCACATGGGATGGAACAGTGTAATACAATCAAATACACACCCAATGTGGCGAAATATTAAAAGCGGCAGTAAATTTTATTTTGTACATAGTTATTTTGCGCAAACAAGTGATGAAAGGCTGGTAGTAGGTCACACAGAATATGGTGATAATTTCGCAAGTGCAGTGGCTAGAGATAATATCTTTGCTTGCCAATTTCATCCTGAAAAAAGTGCAGCGATTGGTTTGCAATTATTAGAAAATTTTATTTCATGGGAAATGTAGCGAGATTATGTTAATCATTCCAGCAATAGATTTAAAGGACGGAAAATGTGTACGGTTAAAGCAAGGCCAAATGGAAAAATCTACTATTTTTTCAGAAAACCCAGTAGAAATGGCGAGGAAATGGGTGAATCTTGGAGCTCAAAGACTTCATTTGGTTGATTTAGATGGTGCTTTTGCAGGAAAGCCTGTAAATGAATCAGCAATAAAATCAATTGTGAGTGAAGTTGGTGCAGATATTCCAATTCAATTAGGAGGGGGAATAAGAAACTTAGATACAGTAGATAAATTTATTAATAGTGGAGTAGATTCAGTAATTATTGGGACTGCAGCTGTTACACATCCTGGATTTCTTCACGAGGCATGCTTTGCATTTCCAGGGCAAATAGTGGTTGGTTTAGATGCTAAAGATGGGGATGTCGCAATTAATGGTTGGGCAAAATTAACAGGCCATAATGTCATTGAACTTGCACAAAAATTTGAAGATTATGGAGTTGAGTCAATTATTTATACTGATATTGGAAGGGATGGTATGTTATCTGGTGTCAATATAGAGGCAACTGTAAAATTATCAGAATCACTTAAAATACCCGTTGTCGCCAGTGGAGGAGTTTCTAACATTTCTGATATTAAAGCGTTATGCAATGTTGCAAATATCGGTATAAGAGGCGTTATTACTGGTACTGCAATCTATGAGGGTACTTTAGATTTTGAAGCTGCACAGCAATTAGCAAAAGAGCTTACAGGTTAATATGAGTTTAGCTAAAAGAATAATACCTTGCCTTGATGTTACAAATGGGCGTGTTGTAAAAGGTATTAATTTTGTGGAATTGCAAGATGCTGGTGATCCAGTGGAGGTTGCAAAAAAATATAATGAGCAAGGAGCTGATGAATTAACATTTCTTGATATCACTGCTAGCTCAGATAATAGAGGATTAATTTTTGATATCATTGAAAATGTAGCTAAACAAATATTTATTCCGATGACGGTAGGGGGCGGCGTTGGGACATGTGAGGATGTTCGAAATCTTTTAAATGCTGGAGCAGATAAGGTTGGTATAAATACTGCTGCTATAAAAAATCCAGATTTGGTTGCCGAAGCAGCTAGTCGATTTGGTTCGCAAGCAATTGTAGTTGCCATTGATGCAAAAAAGGTTGATGATCATTGGGAGGTATTTACTCATGGAGGAAGAAATCCGACTGGTATAAATGCATTGGATTGGGCAAAAAAAATGGTTAAATTTGGTGCTGGAGAGCTTCTTATAACAAGTATGGATAAAGATGGTACAAAAACTGGATTTGATAATATATTAAATAAGTTGATATCTGAAAGTGTTCAAGTTCCATTGATAGCATCTGGGGGAGTAGGTAATTTACAACATCTTGTTGATGGAGTAAAAGTGGGGGGCGCCGATGCAGTTTTGGCCGCAAGCATATTCCACTATGGTGAATATTCAATTCAAGAAGCTAAGGCATATATGTCTAAAAATGATATACAAGTACGCTAATATTAGATAAAAAATAAAATGCAAGAAATAAGAGGAATTAACAATGAGTGATATTAAATTTGAACATAGAAAAACAATTGAACAAGTTGAAGAGTCTACAGAGCTAGCTCCAAAATTTGATCAAGATGGCTTAATACCTGTAGTAACCACTGACTTTAGCTCAGGAGAAGTCTTGATGCAAGGCTATATGAATGAGGAGGCATTTAAAAAAACAATTTTATCGGGTGAGGCGGTTTATTATTCTCGCAGCAGAAAAACACTTTGGCATAAAGGTGCGACGAGCGGACTTGTGCAAATAATTAAAGAAATAAGAATTGATGATGATCAAGATTGCGTATGGTTACGTGTGGATGTTCAAGGTGGAGCAAGCTGCCATGTGGGATATCGGTCTTGTTTCTATAGAAGTATCCCATTTGGAGAAAAAAGTGATTCAACAATCTTGAATTTTGAAGAGACAGAGAAAGTGTTTGATCCCAAAGAAGTTTATGGCGATGCTCCTAATCCAACAAAATTATAATATCATTGATGATGAAATGAATCCTAATTCATTATAGATTGATAAAAAAGTATTCAAAGATTCAAAGGAAATTTATAAAAAATGAAAGATGACTTTCTAGAGAGCTTGCTTCAGATAATCAAATCAAAAAGGGAAGAAGATCCAAATCTGTCTTACTCAGCATCACTTCATAAAAAAGGATTGAATGAAATCCTAAAGAAGATTGGGGAAGAAGCTTCCGAAACTATAATTGCTGCAAAATCTGATAACAAAGACGAGTTAATTCATGAAATAGCTGACCTTTGGTTTCATTGTTTAGTGCTCTTATCGAAAAAAGACTTAACAGTCGATGATGTAACAAATGAATTAAAAAAAAGATCAGGAGTATCTGGAATAGAAGAGAAAAAAAATAGAAAGTAAAATTTAGAAATTTTTGGTGGAAATAAAATGGATGATTGTATCTTTTGTAAAATTGTAAAGAAAGAAATTCCTGCTTCCATCGTTTATGAGGACGATGAATTAATGGCCTTTAAGGATATCAACCCAATCGATAAAGTACATCTTTTAATTATTCCAAAACAGCACATTGAAAGCCTTTTAACTTGTGATCCTATACACAAAGATATTTTATCAAAAATGTTATTATTGGCGCCAAAACTTGCCTTAGAGTTCGGTCTTAAAGGATTTAGAACTATGATAAATTCAGGAAAGGAAGGCGGACAAGAAGTATTCCATATTCATTTTCACGTTTATGGTGGAAGCGAAAGATTAGCAAAAATTTAACAGGGAGAAAATTATGCCAGGTATATGGGAGTTATTAATTGTTTTAGCTATTGTGCTGATATTTTTTGGAGCAGGAAAATTAAAAAATATCGGTAGTGACTTAGGGATTGCTTTGAAGAATTTCAAAGAAGGTGCTAAGGATGAACCTAAAAAATCCACAAAACCTAAAACTAATAAAAAGAAAAAATAATTTTTTATGCTTGATATTTCTTTAGCCGAATTGTTAGTAGTTATATGTGTAATTATCATTTTTGTTGCACCAAAAAATTTACCTACTTTAGGGCGAAGTATTGGAAGAGTGTTTAAAAAAGTTAGAAACTTTATTGATGAAATAAAAAATGAAATTGATACGGAAGAAAGGTTTGAGGAACTAAAAAAGATAGAAAAAGAAATTAGTAAAAGAACCAAAAAGCTGTGAACTTAAAAAAAAATTTTTTTGAGCAATTATTTACACTAAGAACCTCGTTAGTAAAATCCCTTCTTATTTATTTAGCAGTATTTGCTGCATTAATTCCATTTTCAGCTAGTATTTATGACTTTTTTTCTGAGCCATTACTAAGGGAGTTATTAAATTTTAATGGTTCCATGATTAGCACAAAGCTATCTGCAACTTTTATGATCCCACTTAAAATCACTGCTTTTACAGCTTTTATTATCGCTTACCCATTGATTTTTTATAATATTTGGACATTTGTTTCCCCAGGATTGTATAAACAAGAAAAAATATTTGCTTTGGTAATATTTTTATTATCTTTTGTACTATTCATTTTAGCGGCAAATTTTGTATATTTTCTAGTGTTTCCCGTAATCTTTAAATTTTTTATTGCTATGACACCAGAAAGTATTGGATTGATGATAGATATGACAAGTTATTTAGAGATGATCATAGGATTATTTATAGCTTTTGGAATTGCCTTTCAAATACCATTATTATTAATTACATCTATAAAATTTGGGTTGATAAAACGTGATACATTTAAAAGAAATCGATCTTATTTCTTTGTTTTTGCTTTTATTTTTGGAGCTATTTTTACCCCTCCTGACATACTGTCGCAACTTCTTTTGGCTCTACCTGTCTATTCTCTGTACGAACTTGGTATTTTAATATCTAAAAGGTGGGCCACTAACTGATTTAGCACTATAAGTTTTGATACGTTTTTTGTATAATGTGCACCTAATATAAGTAAGTTTTTGGTCTACAATCAGGTATTTTTTTTATAGGATATTCATGGCAAAAAAAAGTAAAAAAATTGATCTTAATCGAAGAAAGTTTTTATTAACCGCAACATCACTCACCGGTGCAGTTGGCGTGTCTGCCATGGGTGTTCCTTTTGTGTCCAGTATGTTACCAAGTGAAAAAGCCAAGGCTGCTGGGGCAGCTGTAGAGTTTAAGGTCAATGCTGTAAACCCTGGTGAAATTAAAACAACCGAGTGGCGCGGCCAGCCTGTATGGATATTAAATAGATCTGAAGATATGTTAAAAACGCTTAGTAAAAATGATGCAAATCTTGCAGACCCAAATCTAAAAGTAACATCACAACAACCCAGTTATTGTCAAAATGAAACACGATCTATTAAATCAAATGTTTTAGTGGTCGTAGGTATTTGTACTCATTTAGGATGTTCACCGTCACCAAAATTGGCGGCAAAAGGTGATATGGGTAGTGAATGGAAAGGTGGTTTTTTCTGCCCATGCCATGGATCAAAATTTGATTTATCGGGGAGAGTATTTAAAGGCTCCGCAGCTCCTACCAATTTAGTCGTGCCACCGCATAAATATGTAGATAATGACACTATTATTATTGGTGAAGATCAAGAGGAAAAAGTCTAAATATGGCAAAAATTGAAAATAATAAATCAGAGGGACTGCTTGGTTGGGTGGATGAGAGATTTCCACTCTCATCTTTTATTAAAAATCACTTAACTGAATATTATGCTCCAAAGAATTTTAATTTTTGGTATTTTTTTGGTGCATTAGCTTTGTTCGTTTTTGTAATGCAAATTTTGACTGGCATCTTTTTAACCATGCATTACAAACCAGATGCGGAAGAGGCATTTGCCTCAGTAGAATATATAATGCGGGATGTCTCTTTTGGATGGCTCATCCGTTACATGCATTCGACAGGATCATCTTTGTTTTTTGTAGTAATTTATCTTCATATGTTCCGAAGCCTCATGTATGGATCATATAAAAAACCGAGAGAATTATTATGGTTGTTTGGAGTGCTAATTTTCCTATTATTAATGGCAGAAGCATTTTTTGGCTACCTTTTACCTTGGGGACAAATGTCTTACTGGGGCGCACAGGTTATTGTAAACTTATTTGCTACTATCCCCTTTATAGGGCCTGATCTTGCTGAATGGGTGCGTGGAGACTACCTGGTATCTGATGCAACTCTAAATCGTTTTTTTGCTTTTCATGTTATTGCATTACCTCTAGCATTAGCTGGGCTTATTTTTGGACATTTAATCGCATTGCATGAAGTGGGCTCAAACAATCCTGATGGAGTAGATATAAAACAAGTTAAAGATAAAAAAACAGGTATTCCCTTAGATGCAATCCCATTTCATCCTTACTATACTGTAAAAGATTTAATCGGATTGACTGTATTTTTAATTGTATTTACATCCATTATTTTTTTCGCACCGGAAATGGGTGGTTACTTTTTAGAACATAACAATTTTGTTCCTGCGAATCCATTAGTAACCCCAGACCATATCGCACCCGTTTGGTATTTTACCCCTTTTTATTCCATTTTGAGGGCTGTTCCACCGATTATGGGTAGTCAATTTCCTGGTGTTGCAGCCATGGGATTATCTGTAATGATTTTATTCTTAGTGCCTTGGCTGGATAAAAGTCCGGTAAGATCAATTCGCTATAAAGGTAAGCTTTTTAAAAAGTGGCTTACTGCTTTCGTGGTTAGTTTTCTTGTTTTGGGTTATTTGGGAACAGAGCCATCTTACGTTTGGGGACAATTTTCTTCGGCATTACCAATAATTGGTGGTGGTGATATTGCTACTTTTGCTGCCAGGATTTTTACAATTATTTATTTTCTATTTTTTATTTTAATGCCCATTTACAGCAAAAAGGATGTGACTAAGAAGGTACCCAATAGGGTAACCATGCCATGAAGAATTTGATTCTAATAATTATCTGTTTTTGTTTTTTGGCTCCTACTTATGCTGCTGATCAAGTAAAGCTTTTAAGTGCTCCAGTTGATCTTAACGATAAAAGTTCTTTGCAAAGAGGAGCAAGAAATTTTATAAATTATTGCCTTAATTGTCATAGCGCAAGTTATATGAGGTATAACCAATTAAAATTAATAGGCCTTAGTGAAGAGACAATAAAAAAAGATTTACTTTTTACAGCGGATAAAATAGGTGATCCTATGGACATTGCAATGCAAAATGAAAATGCTAAAGTATGGTTTGGAGCCGCACCACCAAATTTATCAGTAACTGCAAGGTCAAGAGGTGCTGATTGGATTTATAGTTATTTAAGAGGATTTTACAGAGATTCTTCTAGGGAGATGGGTTGGAATAATACGGTGTATCAAAATTCTGCTATGCCTCATATATTATGGGAACTGCAAGGTGAGCAATTCTACGATAAAACGTCAAATTCTTTAATTTTACAAAAAAAAGGTTTACTTAACCCTGAACAGTACGACCAATTCATTGGGGATATAACAAATTTCATGGTTTTTGTTTCAGAGCCTAATCAACAAAAGAGAAAGCAAATAGGTTATTATGTGCTCGCATTTTTATTATTGCTTCTAGTTTTGGTCATTAATCTAAAAAAGGAATATTGGAAAAATATTAAATAAATCACATGATGAAACTCTATTCAAATTCTACCGACCCATTTAGCCACAGATGTCGAATTGTTCTCTTTGAAAAGGGCATGGACTTCGAAGTAGTTGATGTGGATCTTGTAAATAAACCCGAGGATTTATCAACTTTGAGTCCTTATTCTGACTATCCAGTATTGGTTGAAAGAGATTTAATTCTAACCGATGCAAATATTATTAATGAGTATATCGATGAAAGATTTCCTCATCCTCAATTAATGCCTCCTGATCCTGTAATGCGAGCACGTGCTAGATTATTCTTAAAAGATTTTGAGAGTCAATTATTTATTAATATGCCTGACTTGGAATCACAAGATACAGAAGTTTCAGAGTCTGCAAGAAAAAAAGTAACTGATATATTGATGCAGATTAGTCCAATATTAGGTAAGCAAGCTTATATATTGCATGAGGAATATTCCATGCTTGATGTTGCAATTGCACCACTTTTATGGAGGTTAGATCATTACAATATTAAACTCCCATCAAGTTGTGCGCCGCTCCTAAAGTATGCAGATAAGATTTTTCAAAGACCATTATTTGAAGAGGCTATGTCACCCTCAGAAAAGGCTATGCGAACATAATTAATTATGAAATCAACAAAGCCGTATCTAATTAGGGCAATTTTTGATTGGTGCATAGACGAGGGATTTACCCCATACATACTGGTTAGTTTATCGGATGAAGTTATAGTCCCAAGGGGCCATGATAAGAATAATGAGATTATCCTTAATATTTCCCCCACTTCAGTAACAAAATTAGTGATAGACGATTTAGTATCTTTCTCTTCAAGGTTTGCTGGTATTCACGAGGATATTTTGATTCCAATTGATTCAATCAGGTCAATATACGCTCAAGAAAATGGAGAGGGGTTATTTTTTGATAGAATTTGTATTACTGGAAAGAAAGCAAAAAAAAAGAAAAAATTTATAGAACAAAAAATCAAAAAACCACATTTGAAAATTGTAAAATAATTAGATAAAACTGGTTTCAAAGAAAAAAAATTGATATAGTTACTTTTTTTTCAAATACGCCCTCTTAGCTCAGTTGGTAGAGCAACGCACTTGTAATGCGTAGGTCGTCAGTTCGAATCCGACAGAGGGCACCAATTTTTTTAATTTAAGTTATTATTTTTATTGACAAAATCTGTCAAACATACCATAATTTTGGGTTCGGTTGGGAGGGGTGGCCGAGTGGTTAAAGGCGACGGACTGTAAATCCGTTCTCTCTGAGTACGAAGGTTCGAATCCTTCTCCCTCCACCATTAGGCTTTTACTGCTATAAGTGGGTTTAGTGTGGGTATGCGGGTGTAGCTCAGTTGGTAGAGCATTAGTTTTCCAAACTAAATGTCGCGAGTTCGAACCTCGTCGCCCGCTCCAGATTCGAGTTTGAATCGGCCCATGTGGCTCAGTGGTAGAGCACTCCCTTGGTAAGGGAGAGGTCGCGGGTCCGATTCCCGCCATGGGCACCAGTATAAAATGTTTTTATAATTTATAACTTTTAAAGTTGTATAACAAAGGAAAAAGATTATGGCTAAAGGTAAATTTGAGCGTACCAAACCACATGTTAACGTAGGGACCATTGGTCACGTTGATCATGGTAAAACTACACTTACTGCCGCGATTTCGACAGTACTAACCAAAAAATTCGGCGGTGATAAAAAAGATTTCGCTGAAATTGATTCAGCACCCGAAGAAAAAGCACGTGGTATAACCATTAATACGTCGCATGTAGAATACGAAACAGAAACACGTCATTACGCTCACGTTGATTGCCCTGGCCACGCTGATTATGTAAAAAATATGATTACTGGTGCCGCTCAAATGGATGGTGCAATTCTTGTGTGCTCTGCTGCTGATGGACCAATGCCGCAAACTCGTGAGCATATCCTTTTATCTCGTCAAGTTGGTGTGCCACATATTGTGGTATTCCTCAACAAAGCCGATATGGTAGATGACAAAGAATTACTGGAGCTTGTTGAAATGGAAGTACGTGAATTATTGAGTAAATATGATTTCCCTGGTGATGATATTCCTATTGTTATGGGTTCTGCATTAAAGGCATTGGAAGGAGATTCTTCTGATATTGGTGAACCAGCTATCCTTAAATTAGCTGAAGCATTAGATAGCTACATACCAGAACCTAAGCGTGCTGTTGATGGCGATTTCTTGATGCCAGTTGAGGACGTATTCTCAATTTCTGGAAGAGGTACCGTTGTAACAGGTCGTGTGGAAAGAGGAGTTGTAAAAGTTAACGAAGAAATTGAAATTGTGGGATTAAAAGCATCAGAAACAACCACGTGTACTGGTGTTGAAATGTTCCGCAAGCTTCTTGATCAAGGTCAAGCGGGGGATAACGTTGGTGTATTACTTCGTGGCACAAAACGTGAAGATGTTGAGCGTGGTCAAGTGCTATGTAAACCAGGATCAATTAAACCACATACAAAATTTACAGCAGAAATTTATTGCTTAAGTAAAGATGAAGGTGGGCGTCACACTCCATTCTTTAATGGGTATAGACCTCAGTTTTACTTTAGAACAACAGACGTAACAGGTGCAGTTGAATTACCAGAAGGCACAGAAATGGTGATGCCAGGAGATAATGTATCTATTACAGCAACACTTATCGCACCAATTGCTATGGAAGAAGGTTTACGATTTGCAATTCGTGAAGGTGGACGAACAGTTGGTTCAGGGGTTGTTGTAAAAGTTGTTGAGTAAATATTAATTACTTAGGCCAGTAGCTCAATTGGTAGAGTATCGGTCTCCAAAACCGAGGGTTGGGGGTTCGAAGCCCTCCTGGCCTGCCAATAAAGGAAAGTAGTAGAAGTGAATATAAATATTAAACTGAGTTTATCATTTTTACTCTTCGGAGCAGGTCTTGTAGGGTTTTATGTACTATCTGGTGAGCCAGTGGTGCTAAGAATATTATCAGTATTGGTAGGCTTAGGTTTAGCAATTGCTGTTTTTTGGACTACCCCGCAAGGTCAACAAGCTTTTAGTTTTTTGAATGATGCAATAACTGAAGCAAAGAAAGTAGTCTGGCCAACAAGGAAAGAAACATTTCAAATGACGATGATTGTTTTTATTTTAGTGGTTTTAATGGCTATTTTTCTAGCATTTGTTGATATTAGTTTTTCATACATTATTAATTTGATTTTAGGACGAGGATAATTGATGTCAAAAAGATGGTATGCAGTTCAAGCCTATTCAGGTTATGAAAAAATTGTGCAGAAAAACTTACTAGAAAGAATTCAACAGTCTGAATTAAATGATCAATTTGGTGAGATATTAGTTCCAGTTGAAGAAGTCGTAGAAATGAAAGCTGGCCAAAAAACACTCAGTGAGCGCAGGTTATATCCTGGATATGTCTTAGTGCAAATGGATATGAATGACGATAGTTGGCATTTAGTAAGAAGCACCCCTAAAGTTACAGCATTTATTGGTGGTTCTGCTCAAAAACCGACACCAATAAAGGATAAAGAAGTGGATATTATTCTTCAAAGAATGGATGATAGCAAAGTTAATCCAACGCAGAAAATGACTTTTGAGGTTGGAGAGTCTATTAGAGTTTTAGATGGTCCATTTAAAGACTTTTCTGGTTCAGTAGAAGAAATTAATTATGAAAAAAGTAAGCTTAGAGTATCAGTGGTGATTTTTGGTCGAGCAACACCTGTGGAGTTAGAGTTCGGACAAATTGAAAAAGAAGTTTAGATTAAAACTTGGGAGCTTTTAAATAAGCGTTTGAACCAATAATTAGGAGAATAGAGAATGGCAAAGAAAATTGAAGGCTATATTAAACTTCAAATCCCTGCAGGTAAAGCAAACCCCAGCCCACCTGTTGGCCCAGCACTTGGACAACGTGGATTAAATATTATGGATTTTTGCAAAGCATTCAATGCTGCAACACAAAGCATGGAGCCAGGACTCCCCATACCTGTAGTAATTACTGCTTATTCTGATAAGAGCTTCACTTATATAATGAAGACTCCACCAGCATCGATTTTGATAAAAAAAGCAGCAAAAGTAGATAAAGGATCTGGAGTTCCTCACACTGAGAAAGTTGGAAAAATTACTCGAGCTCAAGCTGAGGAAATTGCGAAAACAAAACAACCAGATCTAACAGCAGCAGATATGGATGCAGCAGTCAGAACTATTGCTGGAAGTGCTAGAAGTATGGGTATTGAAGTGGAGGGCCAATAATATGGGGATTAATAAAAGAATGAAATTATTAACAGATTCTGTTGATAGAGATAAATTATATTCTGTAGATGATGGCTTAGCCCTTGTTAAAGATACAGCTAAAGCCAAATTTGATGAATCAGTAGATGCATCAGTAAATTTAGGAATTGATGCCAAAAAATCTGATCAATCAGTTAGGGGTTCAATTGTTCTTCCTAATGGTACAGGAAAGACAACTCGTGTTGCTGTATTTGCCCAAGGGGATGCTGCGGAGGCTGCAAAAAAGGCCGGCGCAGACATTGTGGGATATGAAGATCTTGCCCAAAAAATAAAAGCAGGTGAAATGAATTTTGATGTTGTAATTGCTACACCAGATGCAATGAAAATATTGGGGCCGTTGGCTCAAATTTTAGGACCGAGAGGATTGATGCCTAACCCTAAAGTTGGAACTGTCACTCCTGATACTGATAAAGCAGTAAAAAATGCAAAGGCTGGGCAAGTTCAATATAGAACAGATAAGGCAGGAATTATCCATTGCACTATTGGAAGAGCATCATTTTCTGTAGATCATTTGCAAGCAAACTTATCAGCACTGATGGAAGCTATTAATAAAGCTAAGCCAACAGGAACAAAAGGAATTTTTATAAAAAAATTGTCGATTTCTAGCACTATGGGTGTTGGAATTAAAATTGATCAAACAAGTTTAACACTTTAAAGAATTTATGAGGTTTTCCTCATATGAAGTGCTTTGGGCTCGTGAAGTATTGCGAGGTTATCAAAGACCGTAGGTACGAAAGTTTAATTTACAAAATAAGCCTACGCAGATGGCGGTGCCCTAAGGGATAGCATCCTGATAGCGGTAATCGTTTTTTGGTATTAATTTTATTAATACTTTTATTAACGTAAGGAGAAGACCTTGAGTCTGAATCTTGATGAAAAAAAGGCAGTAGTTGCTGAAGTTAGCAAGCAAATCGAAAATGCCCAAGCAATGATACTCGCTGAGTATCGTGGAGTAGGTGTTGAAGATATGACAAGCCTAAGAGCTAAAGCCAGAAATTCTGGTGTGTATTTAAAAGTGCTTAAGAATAAGTTGGTAAAAAGAGCAGTTGAAGATACATCATTTTCTTCATTATCTGAAGAAATGGTTGGCCCGTTAGTTTTTGGTATATCGGAAGACCCAGTGGCAGCAGCTAAAGTATTAAATGACTTTGCTAAAGAAAATGATTTGTTTGTTATTAAAACAGGAGCAATGCCAAATGAAAGGTTAGATGTTAATGCAATTAAAGCATTAGCTTCATTGCCGAGTCGTGAAGAATTACTTGCAAAATTATTGGGAACAATGCAAGCACCCGTTGCAAAATTTGTACGTACTTTGAATGAAGTGCCAACAAAATTTGTTAGAGGAGTAGCTGCAGTTAGAGACCAAAAACCTGCATAAAATTTTGACGGCAAGGCTTACTTAAACTATTAGGAGTAAATAAATATGGCTATCTCAAAAGAAGATATCTTGGAAGCAATAGGTTCAATGTCAGTATTAGATTTATCAGAGCTGATTAAAGAAATGGAAGAAAAATTTGGTGTTTCAGCAGCAGCAGCAGCAGTAGCAGCTCCAGCAGCAGGCGGTGCAGCAGCAGGCGGTGCAGCAGCTGAAGAAAAGTCTGAGTTTGATCTTCATTTAACAGGTATTGGTGAAAATAAAGTTAACGTTATTAAAGCCGTTAGAGAAATAACAGGGCTTGGCCTTAAAGAGGCAAAAGATATTGTTGATGCAGCACCTAAGGTTGTTAAAGAAACATTAGATAAAGCTTCAGCTGACGAAGCTTTGAAAAAATTAACTGATGCCGGCGCAACTGCTGAGCTTAAGTAGTTAATTCTTATGGTAAGGCTGAATCTTAAATAAAAGATTCAGCCTTACTTTATTTAATAAAGTATTTATATATGAAAAAACTTATTTGAGTTTTTTCATATATAAATTGTTAATTCTGGAGATGCTATGAGCTATTCGTTTACCGAAAAAAAACGTATTAGGAAAAGTTTTGCAAAAAGAGAAAAAGTTCTTGAGATTCCCTATCTTTTAGCTATGCAGCTTGAGTCTTACAAGGACTTCCTTCAGAGAGAGGTCAAAGTTGACGATCGAGAAAATTCAGGTCTCGAGTCAACATTCACTTCACTTTTCCCAATATCAAGTCATTCAGGTAATGCCAAGCTTGATTACGTTAGCTACAATCTTGGAGATGAAGTTTTTGATGTTAAAGAATGTCAGCAACGTGGATTAACATATGCCGTCCCATTAAGAGTAAAGGTACGCTTAACGATAATGGATAAAGAGGCTTCAGAACCAACAGTTAAGGAAGTAAAAGAGTCAGAAGTGTACATGGGCGAAATTCCATTAATGACTCAAAATGGGTCATTTGTTATTAATGGAACAGAGAGAGTTATTGTTTCGCAATTACATAGAAGTCCTGGTGTCTTTTTTGAGCATGACAAAGGAAAGACTCATAGTTCTGGAAAATTATTATTCTCTGCAAGAGTGATACCTTATCGCGGATCATGGCTTGATTTTGAATTTGATCCTAAGGATTATTTATATTTTAGGATTGATAGAAGAAGAAAAATGCCGGTCTCAACTTTACTAAAGGCATTGGGATTATCCTCCGATGAAATCCTTTCAACTTTTTATGATTTTGATACCTTTGAGATTAAATCGAATGCTTTTCATTTTCATTTTGTGCCCGAAAGACATCGAGGTGAAATTGCTAAGCAAGATATTAAGGATAAAAAGGGTAAGATTATTATCAATAAAGATAAACGAATTACTGTGAAGCATATTAGAGAGATTGAAAAAGCAGGAATCAAATCGATTGTGGTTGAATCAGAATTTTTAATCGGTAAAAAAATAGCAAGTTCAATTATTGACACTAATAGTGGAGAAGTTATAGCTGATACTAATTCTGAAATTACAGAAGAATTATTACAAAAACTATTAGACTTTAAAATTAAACAATTTAATACTCTTTATTCTAATGATTTAGATCATGGTGATTTTTTGTCACAAACTCTTGCCTCTGATGATGTGCCAGACCAATATAGCGCTAAAGTTGCTATTTATAGAATGATGCGACCTGGAGAGCCTCCTACAGAAGATTCAGTTCAAGCTTTATTCGAAGGGTTATTTTTTAATTCAGATCGTTATGATTTATCTAATGTAGGAAGAATGAAGTTTAACAGAAGAGCTTTCCCAAAAGTCTATGATCAATATGCTGATTGGCTAAAAAGATTTTATGATAATTCTGGTAGTAAAGCAGAAATAGGAGAGGCTATATTATCTAATCAAGATATTCTTGCTGTGATTGGTCTTTTAATTGAGTTAAGAAATGGAAGAGGTGAAATTGATGACATTGATCATCTTGGAAATAGGCGTATTAGGTCTGTTGGCGAGCTCGTTGAGAATCAATTTAGAACAGGATTAGTCAGAGTTGAGAGAGCTGTAAGAGAACGTTTAGGTCAAGCAGAAGCCGATAATTTAATGCCCCATGATTTAATAAATTCGAAGCCAATTTCAAGTGCAATTAGGGAATTTTTTGGTTCTTCACAACTTTCACAGTTTATGGATCAGACAAATCCTTTGTCTGAGATTACCCATAAAAGGCGTGTTTCAGCTTTAGGACCTGGTGGCTTAACTAGAGAAAGAGCAGGTTTTGAAGTTAGAGATGTTCATTCAACTCATTATGGAAGGGTATGTCCAATTGAAACACCAGAGGGACCAAATATTGGGTTAATTAACTCTCTAGCCTTATTTGCAAGAACAAATAAATATGGATTCCTTGAAACTCCATATAGAAAAGTAAAGGGTGGAAAAGTAACAGCAGATATAGAATATTTATCTGCAATAGAAGAAAGTGACTTTACTATTGCACAAGCAAATTCAGAGCTTGGTTCAAATGGTAAATTTAAAGAAGAGCTTGTTTCTTCAAGATATAAAAATGAATTTACTATGACTGGTAGTGATGAAATTAATTATATGGATGTCGCTCCAGGGCAAATTGTTTCTGTTGCTGCATCATTGATACCTTTTCTTGAGCATGATGATGCAAATCGTGCATTGATGGGAGCAAATATGCAAAGACAGGCTGTCCCGTGTTTAAGGGCTGAAAAAGCTCTTGTTGGTACCGGGATTGAGAGAACTGTTGCCATGGATTCAGGCACTACTGTCCAGGCTACAAGAGGAGGCATAGTTGATTATGTTGATTCAAACAGAATTGTAGTAAAAGTTAATGAAAAAGAAACCTCGCAAGATGGCATTGGTGTTGATATTTATAATCTAATTAAATATACAAGATCAAATCAAAATACTAATATTAATCAAAAACCTCTAGTAAGAATTGGAGACATCATAGACCGTGGAGCAGTTATTGCTGATGGAGCCTCAACAGACTTGGGAGAGTTAGCACTTGGGCAAAATATGTTAGTTGGTTTTATGCCATGGAATGGATATAACTTTGAAGATTCTATTTTAATTTCGGAGCGCGTTGTATCTGATGATAGGTATACCTCGATTCACATTGAAGAACTATCAGTAGTAGCGCGTGATACCAAGCTTGGTCCTGAAGAAATAACTCAGGATATTTCAAATCTCTCTGAGAGAATGATTGGTCGTTTGGATAACGCAGGAATAATCTTCATTGGTGCAGAAGTTGAAGCAGGAGATGTATTAGTTGGTAAGGTTACACCTAAAGGTGAAACACAATTAACTCCTGAAGAAAAGTTATTGAGAGCTATTTTTGGTGAAAAAGCATCTGATGTAAAAGATACTAGCCTTAGAGTTCCATCAGGAATGACTGGAACGGTTATAGATGTTCAAGTGTTTACCAGAGAAGGAATTGATAGAGATGATAGAGCTGAACAAATTATTAACGATCAGCTTGCTGCATATAAAAAAGATCTTGCAGACCAGTTAAGAATTGTTGAAGAAGATATTTTCGGTCGTATTGAGAAAATTCTTATCAACAAAACTGCCATTGGTGGACCTAAAGGTATTAAAAAGGGAGATAAGCTTACTAAAGCTAAATTAGCAGATTTAAGCAAATATGAGTGGTTTGATATCAGAATAGGAAATGATAAAGATTCCAAACAACTTGAAGCAATGACGGAAAACTTTAATTTTGCTAAAAAGGAATTTGACAGCCGTTTTGAGGAAAAGAAAAGAAAATTAACGCAAGGTGATGAACTTCCTCCAGGTGTTCAAAAAATGGTTAAAGTTTATTTAGCCGTTAAGAGAAGAATACAGCCTGGAGATAAAATGGCTGGTCGTCATGGTAATAAAGGCGTAATTTCGAAAATAGCTCCGGTTGAGGATATGCCATATATGGCAGACGGAAAGACATTAGATATTTGTCTTAATCCATTAGGTGTGCCATCTCGAATGAATATTGGCCAGATACTAGAGGTACATTTAGGATGGGCAGCAAAGGGACTAGGAGATCGTATTGATGAAATGATGAGAAATAAAACTAATATTGCTGAAGTTAAAACCTTTCTAGGAAAAATTTACAATAAATCATCTGGCAAATTAGAAGATATTGATAGCTTAAAGGATAACGAAGTTAAAGAATTGGCAATAAATCTCTCTTCAGGAGTTCCTTTTGCAACTCCAGTCTTTGATGGAGGAGCGGAATCAGATATTCAGCAGATGCTTGATTTAGCTTACCCTGATGATAGTGAGCATACCAAAATACTCAAATTTGCAGCAAACAAAACCCAAGTGCAGCTTTATGATGGACGAACTGGTGATCCCTTTGAAAGACCAGTTACAGTTGGTTATATGCACGTGCTTAAACTTCATCATTTAGTAGATGACAAAATGCATGCCCGCTCAACTGGACCATATTCCTTAGTAACTCAGCAACCACTTGGAGGAAAAGCACAGTTTGGTGGCCAAAGATTTGGTGAAATGGAAGTCTGGGCATTAGAGGCATATGGAGCATCTTACACGTTACAAGAAATGCTAACAGTGAAGTCTGATGATGTAATGGGACGAACAAAAGTTTACGAAAATATTGTTAAGGGAGAACATAAAATTGATGCTGGTATGCCAGAATCGTTTAATGTTCTTACGAAAGAAATTCGTTCTTTAGCAATTGATATTGACCTTGATAGAAACTAGGAGATAGGAAATGAAAGCATTATTAGATCTGTTTAAACAAACTACTCAGTCTGAAGAGTTTGACGCAATTAAAATAGCTTTGGCCTCTCCTGAAAAAATTAGGTCATGGTCATTTGGCGAAGTAAAGAAACCAGAAACTATAAATTATAGAACCTTTAAACCTGAGCGAGATGGTTTATTTTGTGCAAAGATTTTTGGACCAGTTAAAGATTATGAATGTTTGTGTGGAAAATATAAACGATTAAAGCATAGAGGTGTTATTTGTGAAAAATGTGGCGTTGAGGTGACCTTATCAAAAGTGCGAAGAGAAAGAATGGGGCATATTGATTTAGCAAGTCCTGTCGCGCATATTTGGTTTCTTAAAAGTCTTCCTAGCAGGTTAGGTATGGTTTTAGATATTCCCCTTAGAGATATTGAGAGAGTTCTTTATTTTGAAGCTTATATGGTTGTTGACCCTGGAATGACCCCATTAACAAGAGGACAGCTTCTTACAGAGGATGATTATCTTGCTAAAGCAGAAGAATTTGGTGATGAATTTACTGCAGTAATGGGTGCGGAGGGTGTTAAAGATCTATTAAAGTCTATAAATGTTACATCCGAAATTGAAAAGATGGCATCCGAAATGGAAGCAACTGGTTCTGAAGCAAAAATTAAGAAAATTGCAAAACGACTCAAAGTGCTTGAAGCTTTTCAAAAATCTAAGATAAAACCAGAATGGATGATTTTAGATATTCTTCCAGTCTTACCTCCTGAATTAAGACCATTAGTTCCCTTAGACGGAGGTAGATTTGCAACTTCTGACTTAAATGATCTTTATCGAAGAGTTATTAATCGGAATAATAGGCTAAGAAGATTGTTAGATCTAAGAGCGCCAGAAATTATTGTAAAAAATGAAAAAAGAATGCTTCAAGAGTCTGTAGATTCTTTGCTAGATAACGGTAGAAGAGGCAAAGTCATGACGGGTGCTAATAAAAGACCACTTAAATCATTAGCTGATATGATAAAAGGAAAAGGGGGAAGATTTAGACAAAACTTACTAGGTAAGCGAGTTGATTACTCCGGAAGATCAGTTATTGTTGCTGGTCCACAACTTAAGCTTCACCAATGTGGTTTACCAAAAAAAATGGCATTAGAATTATTTAAGCCTTTTATTTTTAACAAATTGGAATTACTTGGTCTCGCTACAACAATCAAAGCAGCAAAAAAGAAAGTAGAAGAGGAAGGCGCCGAAGTATGGGATATTTTAGAGGATGTCATTCGTGAACATCCAGTATTATTAAATAGGGCACCAACTCTTCATAGATTGGGTATCCAAGCTTTTGAACCAGTCTTAATTGAAGGGAAAGCAATTCAATTACATCCATTGGTTTGCGCGGCTTTTAACGCAGATTTTGACGGTGACCAGATGGCTGTTCATGTTCCTCTCTCTCTGGAAGCACAAATGGAGGCAAGAACACTGATGTTAGCCTCCAATAATGTGCTATCTCCTGCTAACGGTGAACCTATTATTGTTCCATCACAGGATATTGTTCTAGGTTTATATTATATGACTAGAGAAAAATTAGCTGCAAAGGGTGAAGGAATGAAGTTTGCAGATATCAATGAAGCTCGAAGAGCATATGATCAAGGTATTGTTGACCTTCATGCTCGTGTAACTGTTAGGATTGAAGAGTATGAATTAAATTTTGATAACAGTAAAACCCTTAAAGTTAATAGGTATGAGACCACTGTTGGTAGAGCACTTCTTTCAGAAATACTGCCTCATGGATTAGCTTTTGAAAATATTAATAAATCGTTAAAGAAAAAAGAAATTTCAAGATTAATTAATGTTAGTTTTAGAAAATTAGGTATTAAAGATACAGTTATCTTGGCAGATCAACTTATGTATACAGGATATAAATTTGCCACTAAAGCTGGCATGTCAGTTACTGTTCATGATATGTTAGTCCCAGCAGAGAAAGTCGATTTAATTTCTGATGCTGACCGAGAGGTTTTAGAGATTGAAAATCAATATTCATCAGGTCTTGTAACACAGGGTGAGAGATACAATAAAGTAGTTGATATCTGGGGACGTGCTGGCGATAAGATTGCTGATGCAATGATGAGGCAATTGAAGGAAGAAGTAGTCTTTGGACAAGATGGTAAAAAAGTTAAAGATGAAAAAGGAAATGATCTAAAACAGGAGTCTTTTAATGCCATATATATGATGGCAGACTCAGGTGCTAGAGGATCTGCAGCTCAAGTAAGACAATTAGCAGGTATGAGAGGTTTAATGGCTCGTCCTGACGGATCAATTATTGAAACGCCAATTAAAGCAAATTTTAGAGATGGTTTAAATGTTCTTCAATACTTTATATCCACACATGGAGCAAGGAAAGGACTTGCAGACACTGCTTTAAAAACAGCTAACTCAGGTTATCTTACAAGACGTCTTGTAGATGTAACTCAAGATCTTGTTGTACAAGAACATGATTGTGGTACAGATGATGGTTTATTTACTAAAGCACTTATTAAAGGTGGAGAAATTGTTGAACCTTTAGGAGACAGGATACTTGGTAGAGTCTGTGCAATAGATATAATTAATCCAGAAAACCAAGAAATTTTGTATCCAGCTGGAACATTATTAGCTGAAGATGAAGTTGAAAAAATAGAAAGTCTGGGCATTGATGAAGTTAAAGTTAGAACAGCATTAACTTGTGCTACAAGGTATGGAATTTGTTCTAAATGCTATGGTCGTGATCTTGGTCGAGGCAATTTAATTAATCAAGGTGAGGCTGTTGGTGTTATAGCAGCGCAATCAATTGGTGAACCTGGAACTCAACTTACAATGAGAACTTTTCATATAGGTGGGGCAGTATCAAGA
The DNA here is from genome assembly GCA_902558495.1 of uncultured OM43 clade bacterium. GTDB lineage: Bacteria > Pseudomonadota > Gammaproteobacteria > Burkholderiales > Methylophilaceae > BACL14. The sequence goes on from CACEEB010000002.1 coordinate 58,548, forward strand.
GCTGCATCAGTTAGCCAAATTGAAGGAAAATCAACAGGTACTGTCAGATTTACTTCAACCATGCGATATGTAACTAATGCGAGAGATGAAAAAGTAGTTATTTCAAGAAATGGTGAATTTTTAATTGAGGATGATGCAGGAAGGGAAAGAGAAAGACACAAAGTCCCTTATGGAGCAACTTTACTAGTTAATGATTCTAAACCAATTAAAGTTGGTGAAGTAATGGCAACATGGGATCCACATACAAGACCAATTATTTCTGAGTATGCTGGACAGGTAAAGTTTGAAAATGTTGAGGAAGGCATTACTGTATCTAAACAGATAGATGAGGTAACTGGATTATCATCTTTGGTTGTTATCGAGTCCAAAGCCAAGGCAGGTCAATCCAAAGGCACAAGACCTCAAATAAAATTATTAGATAATAAGGGCGCGGAAGTTAAGCTAGAATCTTCTGATAATTCAGTAAGTGTTACTTTTCAGTTGGGATATATTATTACTGTTACTGACAATCAAGATGTTCAAGTTGGTGACGTTTTAGCAAGGATCCCTCAAGAGTCATCAAAAACAAGAGATATAACAGGTGGCTTACCTAGAGTGGCAGAGCTATTTGAAGCACGCTCACCTAAAGATGCTGGAGTTTTAGCAGAGCTTACTGGAACTGTATCTTTTGGAAAAGACACTAAAGGTAAACAGAGGTTAGTTATTACTGATGCTGACGGTGAAGCTAAAGAATTTTTAATCCCGAAAGATAAGCACGTTACTGCTCACGACGGCCAAATTGTTACTCAAGGTGAAGTTATTGTAGATGGGCCAGCTGATCCAGCAGATATCTTAAGACTTCAAGGTAGAGAAGCATTAGCAAGATATATTATTGATGAAGTTCAAGATGTTTATCGACTTCAAGGTGTAAAAATAAATGATAAACATATTGAGGTAATAGTCAGGCAAATGCTAAGAAGAGTAAGGATTACTGATAAAGGAGATACTAATTTTATTCAAGGAGAAGAATTAGAGAGAGCTGAAGTGCTTACAGCTAATGAATCTATTTTAGAGGAAGAAAAGAAACCAGCGAAGTTTGAATATGTATTAAAAGGAATAACAAAGGCCTCACTAGCTACTGATTCATTTATTTCAGCTGCATCATTCCAAGAAACTACCAGAGTATTAACGGAAGCAGCTATTTTGGGTAAAAGAGATGATTTAAGAGGACTTAAAGAAAATGTGATTGTAGGTAGATTAATACCTGCAGGATCTGGCATGGCTCACCACTCAAACAGAAAAGAAGCAGCAAGAATTAAAGCTGAAGAATCTGAAAAGAGTGCTGAAATGACAAGCCTAGAAAAAGCTGAAGCAATTTTTGCTCCTGAGGAGGAAGCTCAGCCTGATTCAGAGAGTGAGTCAAATTCAGGAGATAGCCCTGAAATAGAGATACCAACTGAATAAATTTTGGTTGACAATATGTCAGAAGCAAAATACAATTCTCGCCTTTTCAACGTAAGTGTGAAGAGACGTTTTTTTATAATATTTAACTAAAAATAAGGATAGGTAATGCCTACAGTAAATCAGTTAATTCGTAAGCCAAGAAAGAGAATTATTGAAAAAAGCAAGGTCCCAGCATTAGAAGCATCTCCTCAAAAAAGAGGTGTTTGTACTCGTGTTTATACTACAACACCAAAGAAACCTAATTCGGCCTTAAGAAAAGTAGCAAAAGTAAGGCTTACAACTGGATACGAAGTAATTAGTTATATTGGTGGAGAGGGACATAACCTCCAAGAACATTCCGTTGTTTTACTTCGTGGAGGTCGTGTTAAAGATCTTCCAGGTGTTAGATATCATATGGTTCGAGGAAGTCTTGATACAGCTGGAGTTAAAGATAGAAGACAATCACGATCAAAATATGGTGCAAAACGCCCAAAAGAAGCTTAAATTAATTTTAAAGGTTACTTGATATGCCAAGAAGAAGAGAAGTTCCAAAAAGAGAGATTCTACAAGACCCGAAATTTGGAAGCCAAGAGGTTTCTAAGTTTGTTAATGTGTTGATGGTCAGTGGGAAAAAATCAGTTGCTGAAAGAATTATTTATGGAGCCTTTGACCAAGTTCAAACTAAAAGTGGTAAAGATCCTATAGAGATATTTTCACTAGCTATAGATAATCTTAGACCTCTAGTAGAAGTAAAGAGTAGAAGAGTTGGTGGCGCAAATTATCAAGTTCCTGTCGAAGTAAGACCTCAAAGAAGATCTGCACTTGCCATGCGATGGCTTAAAGAGGCTGCAGTTAAAAGAGGTGAAAAATCTATGGATTTAAGATTAGCAGCTGAAATTTTAGAAGCATCTGAAAATAAGGGTGCTGCAATGAAAAAAAGAGAAGAAGTGCATAGAATGGCTGAAGCAAATAAAGCTTTTTCACATTTCCGTTTTTAATTTAATAAGCAAAAGGTTAATTAAGTGGCTCGTAAAACTCCCATAAATAGATATAGAAACATTGGTATCAGTGCTCATATTGATGCTGGAAAAACTACTACTACCGAGAGAATACTTTTGTATACAGGTATTACTCATAAAATTGGTGAAGTACATGATGGTGCGGCAACAATGGACTGGATGGAGCAAGAGCAAGAGAGAGGTATAACAATTACTTCAGCAGCTACAACCTGTTTTTGGAGTGGTATGGGGCAACAATTTGACGAGCATAGAATTAATATAATCGATACACCTGGGCACGTAGACTTTACTATTGAGGTTGAAAGGTCTATGCGTGTTCTTGATGGTGCATGCATGGTTTATTGTGCTGTGGGTGGAGTCCAACCACAGTCCGAAACAGTTTGGAGGCAAGCAAATAAATACCAAGTACCGAGAATGGCTTTTGTTAACAAAATGGATAGAGCAGGCGCTGATTTTTTCAAATGTCATGATCAAATGAAATCTAGACTCAAGGCTAATCCAATTCCAATTCAAGTTCCTATAGGTGCAGCAGAGACTTTTACTGGTGTAGTGGACCTAGTAAAGATGAAAGAGATTATATGGAATGAGGCTGATAATGGTGTGACTTTTGAGTATAAAGATATTAGAGATGAATTAAAGGTCGAATGCCAAAAATGGCGAGATAATATGCTTGAGTCCGCAGCAGAGGCAAACGAGGACTTAATGAATAAGTATTTAGAATCTGGTGATTTATCAGAGGAAGAAATTAAAAAAGGCTTAAGAATAAGAACAATAAGCAATGAGATAGTACCCATGCTATGTGGCTCAGCTTTTAAGAATAAGGGTGTGCAGGCCATGCTTGATTCTGTAATTGAGTTAATGCCTTCACCTTCTGATGTTCCTGCTATTAATGGTGTAGACGAGCTTGATAAACCGGTTACTCGAGAAGCATCTGATGACACAGATTTCTCAGCATTAGCATTTAAAATAATGACAGATCCATTTGTTGGTCAACTTATATTCTTCAGAGCATACTCAGGTGTTGTTAATGCTGGAGATACTATTTATAACCCAGTAAAAGGAAAGAAGGAAAGAATAGGTCGAATTTTGCAAATGCATGCTAATAATCGAGAAGAAATTAAAGAAGTAAGAGCTGGTGATATTGCAGCTGCAGTTGGTTTAAAAGATGTTACAACTGGAGATACTCTTTGTAATGAAAAAGCGGCAGTTATTCTAGAACGAATGGTTTTTCCAGATCCTGTTATTCATGTTGCGGTTGAGCCAAAAACAAAAGCAGATCAAGAGAAAATGGGTATAGCCCTAGGAAGATTAGCACAAGAAGATCCATCTTTTAGAGTGAAAACTGATGAAGAAACAAATCAAACTATTATTTCAGGTATGGGAGAGTTACATCTTGAAATTCTCGTAGATAGAATGAAGAGAGAATTTGCGGTCGATGCTAATATTGGGTCTCCTCAAGTTGCCTACAGAGAGGCAATTAAAAAATCTGTAGAGCAAGAAGGTAAATTTGTTAAGCAATCTGGTGGTAAAGGTCAATACGGCCATGTTAATTTAAGAATTGAACCTAACGAAACTGGAAAAGGCTATGAGTTTATCGATGAAATTAAAGGTGGAGCTGTTCCAAGAGAATTTATCCCAGCTGTTGATAAGGGGCTCAAAGAAACTATTAAAGCAGGAGTCCTAGCAGGTTATCCAATTGAAGATGTTAAAGTAACGCTTTATGATGGTTCTTATCATGATGTTGACTCTAATGAAAATGCGTTTAAAATGGCTGCTTCTTTCGCATTTAAAGATGGGTGTAAGAAAGCAGACCCAATTCTTCTAGAGCCTATGATGGCGGTTGAAGTTGAAACACCTGAGGAGTACATGGGTGACATAATGGGTGATTTATCTTCTCGACGTGGAATTGTTCAAGGTATGGAAGACAATGCAACTGGAAAGGTTATCAGAACGGAAGTCCCATTAGCAGAGATGTTTGGATATTCAACTGTTGTAAGATCGCTTTCACAAGGTCGAGCTACTTACTCAATGGAATTTAAACATTACGCGGAAGCACCCAGAAATATTGCTGATGCGGTAATTAATAAACAATAATATTTAAGAGAACAAAGGAAAAAGATTATGGCTAAAGGTAAATTTGAGCGTACCAAACCACATGTTAACGTAGGGACCATTGGTCACGTTGATCATGGTAAAACTACACTTACTGCCGCGATTTCGACAGTACTAACCAAAAAATTCGGCGGTGATAAAAAAGATTTCGCTGAAATTGATTCAGCACCCGAAGAAAAAGCACGTGGTATAACCATTAATACGTCGCATGTAGAATACGAAACAGAAACACGTCATTACGCTCACGTTGATTGCCCTGGCCACGCTGATTATGTAAAAAATATGATTACTGGTGCCGCTCAAATGGATGGTGCAATTCTTGTGTGCTCTGCTGCTGATGGACCAATGCCGCAAACTCGTGAGCATATCCTTTTATCTCGTCAAGTTGGTGTGCCACATATTGTGGTATTCCTCAACAAAGCCGATATGGTAGATGACAAAGAATTACTGGAGCTTGTTGAAATGGAAGTACGTGAATTATTGAGTAAATATGATTTCCCTGGTGATGATATTCCTATTGTTATGGGTTCTGCATTAAAGGCATTGGAAGGAGATTCTTCTGATATTGGTGAACCAGCTATCCTTAAATTAGCTGAAGCATTAGATAGCTACATACCAGAACCTAAGCGTGCTGTTGATGGCGATTTCTTGATGCCAGTTGAGGACGTATTCTCAATTTCTGGAAGAGGTACCGTTGTAACAGGTCGTGTGGAAAGAGGAGTTGTAAAAGTTAACGAAGAAATTGAAATTGTGGGATTAAAAGCATCAGAAACAACCACGTGTACTGGTGTTGAAATGTTCCGCAAGCTTCTTGATCAAGGTCAAGCGGGGGATAACGTTGGTGTATTACTTCGTGGCACAAAACGTGAAGATGTTGAGCGTGGTCAAGTGCTATGTAAACCAGGATCAATTAAACCACATACAAAATTTACAGCAGAAATTTATTGCTTAAGTAAAGATGAAGGTGGGCGTCACACTCCATTCTTTAATGGGTATAGACCTCAGTTTTACTTTAGAACAACAGACGTAACAGGTGCAGTTGAATTACCAGAAGGCACAGAAATGGTGATGCCAGGAGATAATGTATCTATTACAGCAACACTTATCGCACCAATTGCTATGGAAGAAGGTTTACGATTTGCAATTCGTGAAGGTGGACGAACAGTTGGTTCAGGGGTTGTTGTAAAGGTTGTTGAGTAAATATTAAACTAAAATACAAAATATCTTGAGATAGATATTCGTTCTTTAAAGGATTAAAAATGGTAAGTCAAAAAATTAGAATTAGATTGAAAGCCTTTGATTACAAGTTAATCGATCAATCTGCTCAAGAGATTGTAGATACAGCAAAGCGAACTGGAGCTGTAGTAAAAGGACCCATTCCTCTTCCTACAAGAATAGAACGTTTTGATTTATTAAGATCACCCCATGTTAATAAAAAAGCTAGAGATCAATTTGAAATTAGAACTCATCAAAGACTAATGGATATTTTAGACCCTACAGACAAAACAGTTGATGCTTTAATGAAGTTAGATCTAGCTGCAGGTGTTGATGTAGAAATTAAGTTGTAAAAAATAGATGCATTGTATATAATAGCGCTCTTTTAAGAAGTCAATCAATTGTAATTGGCTTTCTGAATAATAATAAATAAGGAAATGACCATGAGCTTAGGGCTTATTGGTCGCAAAGTTGGAATGACCAGAGTATTTACTGCTGAAGGCGCTAGCGTTCCAGTAACTGTTCTCGAGGTTACCCCCAACCGAGTGACACAAATTAAAAATACTAATTCAGACGGCTATAATAGTCTTCAGTTGGCTTATGGTATATCAAAACCAACAAAACTGAATAAATCTCAAATAGGACATTACGCCAAAGCCTCTACTGAGGCAGGACTAGGTCTTTATGAACAAAGATTATCTGAAGATGAAATAACAAACTACACCATTGATTCTCAGATATCTATTGAGACATTTCAGGTAGGTCAAAAAGTCGACGTTACTGGAACAACTATTGGTAAAGGCTTTCAAGGACCAATTAAGCGTCATCACTTTAGTTCAAATAGAGCAACACATGGTGTTTCAATATCACATAATTCGCATGGTTCAACAGGCCAATGTCAAGATCCAGGAAGAGTTTTTCCTGGAAAAAAGATGGCAGGACATTTAGGTGATAAAAAAAGAACAACTCAAAATTTAGAGGTAATCAGAATCGATTCACCTAGGAATCTTCTCTTAATTAAAGGAGCGGTTCCAGGTTCGAAAGGATCAGATGTATTAATAAAACCAGCTGTTAAATCTACAGGGGACAAATAATGGAATTTAAAATCCTCGATAAAGCAGGTAAAGTTTCAAAGAAAACTCATAAAGCATCAGATGCTATATTTGGTAATGATTTTAATGAATCTTTAATTCATCAAATAGTAACTTCCTACATGAGTAATAGTCGTTCTGTAACCCGTGCTCAAAAAACAAGATCCGAAGTTAAGCACAGTACGAGGAAGCCATTCCGTCAAAAAGGAACTGGTAACGCGCGAGCAGGCATGACATCAAGCCCAATATGGAGAAGTGGTGGTAGAGCCTTTCCTAATAGACCAGATGAAAACTATACACATAAAATAAATAAAAAAGCATACAGAGCTGGCATGAAGTCTATTTTATCTGAACTTGTTAGACAAAAAAGGTTATCAATTATTGAGGAGTTTAAGATTGATACACCCAAAACAAAAAAATTTGTTGAGAAAATCAAAACTCTTGGTTTTGAAGATAATGTCCTTGTTTTGATAGATGCATTTGATGAGAACCTATATTTATCATCTAGAAATATTACTAATGCATTAGTTGTAGAGGCAAAATATGCTGATCCAGTTAGTTTGGTTCATTTTTCAAAAGTTATTGCAACTCCTGGGGCTGTAAAACAACTTGAGGAGATGTTTGCATGAGCGCGCTAATTAAGAATACGGATAAGTCTTTGCAGACAGTTTTAGCTCCGCAAATAACTGAAAAGGCGACCATGATTGCAGATAAAAATAATCAAATTGCTTTCAAAGTTACAAAGGATGCAACAAAGTCAGAAGTTAAAATGGCTATAGAGACCATGTTTAAGGTTGAGGTTAATTCAGTAAATATTTTGAATATTAATGGAAAAACTAAAAGATCTCGCACAGGTATGGGTAAGAGAAACGATTGGAAGAAAGCATATGTTTGCTTGAAACCAGGGCAAGAAATTAACTTTACGGGTGAATAAGGAGAATTAAATGGCTATTATTAAAGTAAAACCAACCTCACCTGGAAGACGTGGACTTCAGAAAGTTGTAACAGAAGGTCTTCACAAGGGTAAGCCTTTTGCACCTCTGCTCAGAAAGAAAAAACAAAGTGCGGGCAGAAATCATCATGGGAAAATTACTGTAAGACACATTGGTGGTGGGCATAAGCAACATATTAGAATAGTAGATTGGAAAAGATCTAAAGATAGTATTCCTGCAACAGTTGAAAGAATTGAATATGATCCAAATCGATCTGCACATTTAGCTCTCTTATGTTACCTAGACGGAGAAAGATCATATATTGTAGCCCCTAAAGGATTGTCTGCTGGTGACAAAGTAATGAGTGGTATAGAAGCTCCCTTTAAAGAAGGTAATTCACTACCCCTTAAAAATATACCAGTTGGTAGTACGATTCATTGTATTGAGCTGAAACCAGGTAAAGGTGCTCAAATAGCACGTTCAGCTGGAACATCGGTTCAATTATTAGCTAGAGAAGGTGCCTATGCTCAACTTAGATTGAAATCTGGAGAGGTAAGAAAAGTACATGTAGATTGTAAAGCAACTCTTGGTGAAGTTGGAAATGATGAACATTCATTAAGAACTATTGGTAAAGCAGGAGCTACAAGGTGGCGAGGGATTCGTCCTACTGTTAGAGGTGTAGTAATGAACCCTGTAGATCATCCACATGGTGGTGGTGAAGGAAGAACCTCTGGAGGACGTCATCCTGTAAGCCCTTGGGGCACACCAACCAAAGGTTTTAGAACAAGAAATAATAAACGAACTGATAATATGAGAATCAGTCGAAGACCATCAAATAAAAGGTAAAAATCTATGTCGAGATCGATAAAAAAAGGACCATTTGTAGACGCTCATCTTGCTAAAAAAGTTGAGGCAGCAGCTGAAATCAGAGATCGTAAACCAATTAAAACTTGGTCAAGGAGATCCACAATTCTTCCTAATTTTATCGGTTTAACGATTGCAGTTCATAACGGTAGGCAGCACGTGCCTGTTTTAATCGTAGAAAATATGATTGGTCATAAACTAGGTGAGTTTGCAGCAACTAGAACATTTAAAGGCCACTCAGGCGACAGAAAGGCAAAATAAATTATGGCTAATGAAGTTTCAGCAATTTTAAAAGGTGTACGTATCTCTCCCCAGAAGGCGAGGTTGGTTGCAGATATGATAAGAGGGAAGAAAGTTGATAATGCTATTAATATGCTCACCTTTAGCCCTAAGAAAGGGGCAGAGATTATGAAAAAAGTGTTGGAATCTGCCATAGCTAATGCTGAACATAATAACAGTGCTGATATTGATGATCTAAAAATTAAAACAATATATGTAGATAAAGGGGCAACTTTAAAACGGATTCGTGCGCGAGCAAAAGGTCGTGCAGCGAAGATTCAAAAACAAACAAGTCATATTACATTGACTGTGGGAAGCTAGAGACAATTATGGGTCAAAAAATTAATCCAATAGGCTATCGTTTGGGAGTAACTAAAAATTGGTCCTCAAAATGGTATGCAAATTCAAAAAACTTTTCGGTCTTTTTGCAAAATGATATAAAAGTTAGAGAATTTCTTAATAAAAAACTTGCTAATGCTGCTGTAAGTAAAATTGTGATCGAAAGACCAGCTAAAAATGCAAAAATTACTATTTATTCAGCTAGACCAGGAATTGTAATAGGTAAAAAAGGTGAAGATATTGAGACTTTAAGATCAAGTTTGCAGAATCTTATGGGTATTCCTGTCCAATTAAATATTGAAGAAATTAGGAAGCCTGAAGTTGATGCATCTTTAATTGCACAAAGTATTGCCCAGCAGCTTGAAAAAAGAGTTATGTTCAGACGTGCTATGAAAAGAGCAATGCAAAATGCTATGAGACTAGGAGCTCAAGGTATAAAGATTATGAGTTCAGGAAGGCTTAATGGTATTGAAATTGCTAGGTCAGAGTGGTATCGAGAAGGAAGAGTTCCCCTTCATACATTGAGAGCTGATATAGATTATGGTGTTGCAAGAGCTCAAACAACTTATGGAATAATTGGTATTAAAGTTTGGATTTTCAAGGGTGAGCGCTTTGAAGAGCCAACAAATATTAATAAAGATAACATTGAGCAAGACGAAGAGATAAAAGATACTTCTGTTAAAAAGACTATTAAAGAAGCCGTTGCTACAAAGACAAAAAAGGTCTCTGAAAAACCTAAAACAGTTGTTAAGGCAGATAAAGTTAAAGTAGAGGTCAAACCAAAGGCTCCAGCTAAGGCTAAAGTAGAAGCTAAACCAAAGGCTCCAGCTAAGGCTAAAGTAGAAAAAAAATCTACCAAAAAGCAAGATAAGGTTCTTGAGGAAAAGTCTTCAAATGATAATGAGAAAGATGAGGCATAAAAATGTTACAGCCAGCTAGACAAAAATATAGAAAACAACATAAGGGCAGGAACAGAGGTATTGCTTCAACTGGTAACAAGGTAAGTTTTGGTGAATTTGGCCTAAAAGCAATTGGAAGGGGAAGAATTACAGCGCGTCAAATAGAAGCTGCTCGCAGAGTCATGACAAGACATATTAAAAGAGGTGGTCGAATTTGGATAAGAATATTTCCAGATAAGCCAATTTCCAAAAAACCAGCTGAAGTAAGAATGGGAAAAGGTAAAGGTAGTGTTGAATTTTATGTTGCAGAGATTCAACCAGGAAAAATGTTATATGAGATGGATGGTGTATCTGAGGATTTAGCTCGTGAAGCATTTAGATTGGCCGCAGCAAAGCTGCCATTATCAACAACTTTTGCTTCGCGTCATATAGGCGGATAAAGGTAAATTATGAAAGCTATAGATTTAAGAAAAAAAAGTGTTGATGATTTGGGTAAAGAATTAATTGAATTACGAAAAGCACAATTTAATTCTCGTATGCAAATTAGCACTCAACAATCTAGCCAAAACGACCAGCTAGGTAAGATTAAGAAAGACATAGCGAGAGTGAAGACAATTCTTGCAGAAAAAGCGAGTGAGAAATAATGGGTGAAGCACAAAAAATTACAAGAACACTTATTGGGAAAGTTGTAAGTAACAAAATGGATAAGACAGTTACCGTATTAGTACCCAGATCAGTAAAACATCCTTTAATTGGAAAGGTAATTAGATTATCCAGTAAATTTCATGCTCATGATGAAAAAAATGAATTAGGTGAAGGAGATATGGTTGAAATTACTGAAAGTAAACCAATATCTAAACATAAGTCATGGGTTGTTACAAAGGTCGTCTCAAAGGCCCGAACAATTTAAAGGTTTTAAAAAACTTGAGCTATTTTATTAAATAACATATAATTCTGCTCTTTTGGCGCTCTTAAAAATGAGCTAGCGCCCCAATACTGACCGTTGCGGAAGACTTTTTGTCTAAATAAGAATTAAGCGGATTAAGTTGGAGATATATTTCATGATACAAATGCAAACTAGGTTAGAAGTTGCCGATAACACTGGCGCACGCAATGTGATGTGTATAAAAGTCTTGGGTGGTTCTAAAAGACGATACGCAAGTATTGGAGACGTCATAAAAGTAACTATTAAAGATGCAGCACCGCGTGGCCGTGTAAAAAAAAGGTGAGGTTTATGATGCTGTCGTTGTAAGAACAGCAAAAGGAGTTCGAAGGACTGACGGTTCGTTAATTAAATTTGATGGTAACGCGGCTGTACTTCTTAATAATAAGTATGAGCCAATTGGAACTAGGATATTTGGACCAGTTACTCGAGAATTAAGAACAGAGAGGTTTATGAAGATAGTTTCATTGGCCCCAGAAGTTATTTAGGAACATAAGAATGAATAAAATTCGTAAAGGCGATACAGTAATTATCAATGCCGGTAAAGATAAAGGGAAGCAAGGTATTGTTTTGAAACTCGATGGTGGAAAAGTTTTGGTAGAGGGTTTAAATATGGTAAAGAAACACACAAAACCAAATCCATCTAAAGGTGATCAGGGGGGCTTAATTAATAAAGAGATGCCCATTCAGATATCTAATATAGCTATATATAACAATGCTTTAAAAAAGGCAGACAAAGTTACTTTTAAAGAACTTAAGGACGGAAAAAAAATCCGTATTTTTAAATCTACTAAAGAAGCAATAGACGTTTAGGAAAAATATTATGGCTAGATTGAGAGAATTTTATAATGACACTGTAATTAAAAGTCTAAGCAAAGAGTTTAATTACAAGTCACCAATGCAGGTTCCTCGCATTGAAAAAATTACTTTGAATATGGGTGTTGGCGAGGCGGTCGGCGATAAAAAAGTACTTGAGCATGCAGTTGCTGATATGGAAAAAATGGCAGGCCAAAAACCTATTATTACAAAAGCAAAAAAATCAATTGCAACTTTCAAAATCCGTGATGATTACCCTGTGGGATGCAAGGTAACTTTAAGAAAAGATCAAATGTATACCTTCCTAGATCGTCTTATTAATATCGCAATACCTAGAATTCGTGATTTTAGAGGAATATCTTCAAAATCATTTGATGGAAGAGGAAATTATAATATGGGTATAAAAGAGCAGATTATTTTCCCTGAAATTGAATATGACAAAATTGATGCACTGAGAGGAATGAATATTACCATTACAACTACAGCGAAAACTGACGAAGAAGCTAGGGCTTTATTAACCGCTTTTAGTTTTCCATTTAGAGGATAGACAAAGTTATGGCTAAATTATGTATGACTGAAAGAGAAATCAAAAGAAGAAAAATAGTAGAAAAATATAAGGCTAAGCGTAAAGCTTTAAATGAAATTATTAATAACTCAAGTGCAACTAACGAGGAAAGAATGGAGGCTAGACTTAAATTACAAAATCTTCCAAGAAATTCAAGTCCCGTAAGATTAAGAAATCGTTGTGCTTTAACGGGCCGCCCAAGGGGTGTTTATAGTAAATTTGGTATTGCCAGAGGAAAGCTTCGCGATCTTATGATGTTCGGTGAAGTTCCAGGCGTTACAAAAGCAAGTTGGTAAGGGAGATAAGAATATGAGCATGAATGATCCAATTGCCGATATGTTAACTCGTATCAGAAATGGTCAGATGAGAAATAAAGTTTCAGTTGCGATGCCAGCCTCGAAAATTAAATCAGCTATTGCAGCTGTTTTAAAAGATGAAGGTTATATTGAAAATTTTGCATTAAATGATAGCTCGGGTAAACCTTCCTTAGTTGTTGACTTAAAATACTATGCTGGTCAACCAGTTATAGAAAAAATAGAAAGAATAAGTAAGCCAGGTTTAAGAATTTATAAAGATAGCCAAAACTTACCTAAGGTAATGAATGGGCTTGGAGTAGCAATATTGACTACTTCCAAGGGTGTGATGACTGATCATAAAGCAAGAGCTGCTGGAATCGGTGGTGAAGTGCTCTGTTACGTAGCTTAGGGGAAATATATGTCAAAAGTAGCAAAAAATCCAATAAGTATTCCTGATAATGTTGAGATAAACATTTCTGATAATTTAGTAAGTATTAAAGGGCCTCTTGGCCAACTCGATCAGCATTTAACGGGTGATGTAAAAATAAACGAAGCTGATAAAATTTTGACTTTTACTGCTGTTAAGCAAACTAAGCATTCAAAAGCTATGTCAGGCACAATTCGTGCACTTGTGAACAACATGATTGAAGGTGTTTCTAAAGGTTTTGAAAAAAAACTTACGTTAATTGGAGTTGGATATAGAGCTTCAGCACAAGGTAATAAATTGAATTTAGAGTTGGGTTTTTCACACCCCATTGTACATAATTTACCTGAGGGTGTCTCAGCGCAAACTCCGTCTCAAACTGAAATTGTTTTAAAAAGTTCAAATAAACAATCCGTTGGACAGGTAGCAGCAGAGATAAGATCTTATAGACCTCCAGAGCCATATAAAGGCAAGGGTGTCAGGTATTACGATGAGCATGTAGTTATTAAAGAAGCTAAAAAAGCATAAGGACAAAAAATGAGTACATCAAACCGAAGATTAAAAAGAGCAAAAAGGTCCAGAGTTAAAATGGCAGAGCTAAATGCAACTCGTTTGACCATTTATAGATCAAATTCTAATATTTATGCTCAGATTATTGATGGAGAAAATAATAATGTAATTGCTACAGCTTCAACTACGGAAGCAGCAGTTAAAAAATCACTAAAAAATACAAGCAATAAAGAAGCGGCAATAGCAATTGGTAAAAGAATTGCAGAAAAAGCTGTAAAAGCAGGAGTTAAAAAGATTGCATTTGATAGATCTGGATATAAATATCATGGACGTATTAAGGCTTTAGCTGAATCAGCGAGAGAGAATGGTTTAACTTTCTAACAAATATTGGAATTAAAAATGGCACAAGATAGACAAGAACAGAACCAAGACGGATTAAGAGAAAAAATGATCACCGTTAATCGCGTTACTAAGGTGGTAAAGGGTGGTCGTATTATGAGTTTTGCGGCTTTGACTGTTGTAGGTGACGGTGATGGTGCAATTGGGATGGGTAAAGGTAAAGCCCGTGAGGTTCCTCTAGCAGTCCAAAAGGCTATGGATGAAGCTAAAAAGGGTATGTTAAAGGTAAATTTGAATAATGGTACTCTTTACCATTCTGTTATTGGTCGTCATGGGGCAGCCAAGGTATTTATTCAACCCGCATCTGAGGGTACAGGAATAATTGCTGGTGGAGCTATGCGGGCTATTTTTGAAGTTATGGGAGTTACAGATGTTCTTGCTAAATGTATTGGGTCAGCGAATCCTTATAATGTGGTAAGAGCTACATTAAACGGTCTTGCTTCAGTAAACAGCCCATCTGAAGTTGCTGCCAAACGTGGTAAAACTGTAGAAGAAATTAGAGGATAAATAATGGCCAAAGATACAACGGGAAATGTGAAAATCACATTAATTAAAAGCACTATTGGTAAAAAAGCCTCACATAAGGCAACTGTCATTGGATTGGGCCTTAGAAAAATTAACCATACCGTAGAACTCAAAGATACCCCTGAGATTCGTGGGATGATCAAATCAATCAATTATCTTCTAAAAGTAGAGAATTAATATGAGACTAAATACAATTAAACCAGCACAAGGCTCTAAAAGAAATGCCCGAAGAGTTGGCAGAGGAATAGGTTCCGGTTTTGGTAAAACGGCTGGAAGAGGACATAAAGGACAACATTCAAGAGCTGGAGGTTTTCATAAAGTTGGCTTTGA
>CACEEB010000003.1 GCA_902558495.1 uncultured OM43 clade bacterium
CAATAGATTCTCCATACCAGGCGTCGTTACTTAGATTGACTAAAATGTTAGCTTCCGGTAAGGGTTTAATTATTTCGTTACCAAAAACATCTTCATAGCAAATATTGATAGCAATTTTATTACCCTCTATTGTAAGAGGTTTCTGATTTTTGGGTCCTCTTGATATGTCATTGAATGGAATGTTCAACCAATTTTCGTAAACAAACTGCAAAATTGTTTTGAACGGAATAAATTCTCCAAAGGGCACTAGGTGATATTTTTGATATTTTTGGTTACCATTGATACCGACTGATATAGCACTATTGAAATACTCTCCACCGTCTTTCTCAATGACCCCATATAGAATATTTCCATTATTCTTCTTAGCATGTTGGGTTAATCTTTCACGAAATTGATTTGGAATATTTTGTTGAATAACAGGAATCGAGGTCTCAGGAAGAATGATTAGAGATGCGCTTGAATTTTCTATCATCTTTAAATATTTATTAAAGCTTTCCTTGATATAAGCATTATCCCATTTTTTATCTTGAGAAATATTACCTTGTACCAAACTAATTGATATTGGTTCTCCTTGCGAGGTTGTCCATTTGACTTTTTTTAAAAGATATCCGCCACACCAAATACTTATGATGATTAAAATAAGCAGTAACCGTAAAATATTTTTTTTAATAACTATAGTTTTGTAACAGATAATTACGGTAAGAAGAATTAAAAAGGTAACACCGTGAACGCCAATAATAGCGAAATATCCTGATAGGGGACTATCATAAATCTGGCTATATCCATAGGATAGCCAAGGAAACCCAGTAAAAATAAAACTTCTAATCCATTCTACGATGGTAAATAGGGCAGGAAGTAATAATATTGAAAATCTGTATTTTAGTGAACATAAAGGCATAAAAAAAAATGATAAAAATAAACAAAATAAAAAGGTTGAAAGGACTGCTAAAAATGATGGCATTTGTCCATAGATATTTAAGCTTATATATATCCAATACAAACCAGCTAAGAAAAAACCTAGACCAAAACTTATTGAATGCATGTATAAATGCATATTATTTTTATGATTAATCAATAAAAATAACAATAGTGTAAAAAGTGGAAATAAATAAAGGTTAAAAGGAGAAAATCCTAAGATGGAGAGCGATCCTAGAAAACCAAATAAAAGCGGGAGTGATACTATCTTTAAGATTGATGTACAACTAGTCATAAGTTAATTGTACATCGCTAAATAAACTCTTGAAATCTAAAACAGAGTATCCGGTTTTTTTATTTCGTATTTTTGACCTTCAATAACTGATTTTTCATCAACATCGTTCATAAAAACAACTTCTTCTACAAAACCATCTATGATATCTAGCTCTGTTGTTGGGAAATACTTTCCACCTTCATCTGTATTCAGGTTGTGATAATACCAAGTGCTTGCAATTACTTCTTTTGAAGATTTCATTTTAATATCAATTTTTTTTGCTGGCTCTCCAAGAATTTCTATTATTTCATCAGTAGTAAGCAACCCTATGATGTCCACAAATTCCCAATAAGGAGTGGGTATTTCAGTAATAAGTGGGGCAGGGTTATCTGTTTTATTTTCGGGATGATTTTCGCCAAAAGCCCAACTTGAAGCAAGAACAAGTATTAAGAATATTTTTTTCATGTGTTATTTCCTCCGATAACTAAGAGTATTGTGCTATGTATTAAGTTCAATAAACTAATCTTTGGACTCTTTAAGATTAACAAAAACCATAAGGGTATGCACTTGTCTACTATCAGCTCTTAGTATGCTGATATCAAAACCATCAAAAGAGATCTTTTCATTTTTTTCTGGAAGGTACCCAAATTTATTGATAATTAAACCACCAACTGTGGAATATTCTTCATCAGAATATTCAGTAGCAAAAAATTTATTGAAATCTTCAATTTCTGTTGAAGCTTTGATTCTAAATTGTCCTAATTTTTCCTCTATTATATTATCCTCTGTTTCATCATAATCGTATTCATCCTCGATATCACCCACAATTTGCTCTAAAACATCCTCAATAGTAACCATTCCAGAAACACCTCCATATTCATCTACTACAATAGCTATATGGTTTCTATTTTTCTTAAAATCTTTTAACAACACATTAAGTCTTTTTGACTCTGGAACAAAAATCACTGGCCTTAATTTATCTCTAAGCTCAAAGTCCTCACCATCATGAAAATTCAATAAATCTTTCGCAAGAAGAATTCCAATAACATCATTCATATCACTTTCCATGACAGGAAATCTTGAATGAGCTGTTTCAATAACAAAGGGTATAAATTCCTCAGGTTTCTTGGATATATCAATGAAATCCATTTGGGATCTGGGAATCATTATGTCGCGAACCTGCATCTCAGAAACATTCAAAACGCCCTCTAACATCATCAATGAATCAGCATCGAGCATATGCATATCAAAAGCTTGCTTAAGAATATCAGCTAAGTGTTCTTTATCTTTTGGCTTTAATAAAAGATTCCTAATTTTTCTAATAAATTTTAATTTTTTCTTATTCATTTATTCCATTATATTAGACAAGTATGGATTTTTAATTCCTAATTTTTTTAATACAGCTATCTCTTTATTTTCCATTTTTAATGCATCATCATTTTTGGTGTGATCAAATCCAATTAAATGAAGGTAACCATGGATGACTAGATGAGCATAATGATCATCTATAGTCTTTTTTTGCGCTAGAGCTTCTTTTTTTATGATTGCGTGGCAAAGAATAATATCACCAAGAAGTGGGTTGTCATTAATCAAGAATGATAAGACATTAGTTGGTGCGTTTTTTTTTCTATATTGATTATTAAGTGATTGAGATTCAGCTTCGCTCACTATCCTTATGGTGAGGGTTGTTTCAGCCTTTACTATATTTGATAACCACAGAGTGCATTTTTTCTTAGAAAGTAATTTTCTTTTGTGAATCGTATCTTGAATTATTATATTTTGCGAGAGAAGCATTTTAAAATTATTTAACTTTCAAATTTTTCATATGCATTTACGATTTTTTGGACAAGTGGGTGCCTTACAACATCTTCAGATTTGAATTTTGTAAATTCAATTCCTTTAATATCTTTTAATACTTTTTGAATTTCGATTAAACCACTTTTTTGTCCTTTGGATAGATCAATTTGGGTGATATCTCCAGTAACCACTGCTTTAGTACCAAAACCAATTCTAGTTAGAAACATTTTCATTTGTTCTGGTGTAGTATTTTGAGCTTCATCGAGAATAATAAAGCTTTGATTAAGCGTTCTCCCTCTCATGTAAGCTAATGGAGCAACTTCAAGAATACCCTTCTCAAAAAGTTTCGTGACATTGTCATATCCCGCTAAATCATAAAGTGCATCATATAAAGGTCTTAAGTAAGGATCAACCTTTTGTGCTAGATCACCAGGAAGAAAACCTAACCGCTCTCCAGCTTCTACTGCAGGACGAACTAAAACGATTCTTTTAATTTTTTCTCTATTTAGTGCATCTACTGCAGAAGCAACGGCCAAATATGTTTTGCCAGTACCAGCAGGACCAATACCAAAGTTTATATCGTTGGCTTGTATATTCTTTAAATATGCTACTTGTTTTGGAGTTCTCCCTTGTAAATCATTTTTTTTGGTATGCAGTTCAGGGGATTCATTTTTTTTAAATGGTAATTTATTGACCTCCACTAATCCCAGTTGTATATCTTCAGCATTAATAGATTTTGTTGATCTGAGGTATAAACTTTCAATAAACTGTGATGCTAATTTTATATTTTCATCTTCTCCATTGAGGCTAAAGTTTGATCCTCTTCTTTGGATGCTTATTTCAAATCCAGTTGCAATTTGTTTAATATTTTCGTCTAAGGGACCACACAAATTAGCTAATTTTTTATTATCACTATTTGCTAGTTTAAAAGTGAGCTGCATTATTTTATTTCAACTCCCTCTAAGTTTTTTTCAGTAATATTAGTGATCTTGATAGTTACAAATTTATTGAGTAACTCTGGTCCTCCTTGGATTTCAACAACTCGATTATTATCTGTTTTACCTAGGTAAACTCCCTCTTTTCTTTTTGATGGTTGATCAATAAGAATCCTTTGAGTTGTTCCAATCATTTTAAGAGTATGGACCTTTCCTTGCGTAACGTTAATTTTTTGAAATTCTTTCAACCTTCTTTCTTTTTCTTTTTTTGATATATTGTCCTCAATAAATGCAGCTGGGGTTCCTGGTCTTGGACTATAAAGAAAGCTAAAACTATAATCAAAGTTGATTTCCTTCATAAGCTTTTTGGTTTGCTCAAATTCATCTTTTGTTTCGTTTGGAAAGCCAATTATAAAATCGGAAGTAATGGAAATATCAGGGCATGCTTTTTTTAGTTTTCTTATGATGGACTTGTATTCCAACACGGTATAGTTTCGCTTCATAGATGACAGGACCCGATCAGATCCAGATTGAATAGGAAGGTGAAATTGTTTTGATAATTTATCTATTTTTTTAAAACAAGCTATCAGATCCTCGGTCATTTCATTGGGATGGCTGGTGGTGAAGCGTATCCTTTGAATTTCTTCAATTTCTGCAACATATTCTAAAAGCATTGAAAAATCACAAATACTTTCGTTACTAATTAAACCTCTGTATGCGTTGACATTTTGTCCAAGCAAAATAATTTCTTTTACTCCTAGCTGGGTTAGTTCAATTATTTCTTTCAAAATATCATTAAGAGGTCTTGAGATCTCTTCCCCACGAGTATAGGGCACCACACAAAAGGAACAATATTTACTACATCCTTCCATTATGGATACTGTTGCTGATGGACCTCTAAATTTTGATACGGGTAAATGATCAAATTTTTCAATCTCAGGAAAGTTAATATCAATCTGTGGAGTACCTTCTGCTTCCCTTCGCTTTAAAAGGGTTGGAAGTCTATGCAATGTTTGTGGCCCAAAGACTAGGTCAACATAAGGTGCTTTTTTGATTATATTTTCACCTTCTTGACTTGCAACACATCCCCCAACTGCAATTCTAATATTTGGATTATTTTCTTTTAGCTTTCGATATCTCCCTAAGTCACTATAAACTTTAACTTCTGCCTTTTCCCTAATTGAACAGGTATTTAGGATAATCAAGTCTGCAGTTTCAGGTGAATCTACAAGGGATACAGATTCATTACTATCAATTACATCAACAATTTTTTGAGTGTCATATTCGTTCATCTGACAACCAAAGGTTTTTATAAAGAGTTGTTTTTTCATTCAGTAAAAAATTATTTAAATAATAGAACCATTATAACTTTTTTTAGTGTAATTCTTAGATATACCTGTATGTATAAGCCTCTTATTAGAGTAATATTTTGTAATGGAGAATTTTCCAATATTTATTGATATTCATAAAAAACCAGTCACTATTTTTGGGGGTGGTGAAATTGCACTTAGAAAAGCAATATTGCTTGTAAAAGCAAATCCTTCATTAACCATTATCTCAAAAGATTTTTCAAAAGACTTTCAAGATTTCATAAAAAAAAATGGATTATTTTTTGAGTATAAATCTTTTGATCCTTCCGATATTAAAAACCAAATTTTAATAGTTGCGGCAACTAATGATAAAGAGACTAATAAAGCTATATCTAAAATTGCTCAAGAAAGAAGAATTCCTGTTAACGTAGTTGATCAACCAAATTTATGTTCCTTTACAATGGGATCTATTGTTGAGCGAGATGCTCTAGTAATAGCGATATCTAGCGGTGGCAAGGCTCCTGTTTTGGCGCGTATGATTCGTGAAAAAATGGAAGCTATTCTTCCAGCATCCTACTCCAAACTCGTGGCTTTTTCAGGGAGTATGAGGAAGGTGGTCCAAAAAAAAATTAAACAAATGGAAAAAAGAAGAGGATTTTGGGAGGATTTTTTTTCTGATAATCAAATTTTAAAAAAAGCACATAGCAATAAAAAATTTACAGCCGTAGATATTGATTCTTTAATAAAAAAAAGACTTAGTAAGTCTGATGGAGAAGTTTATCTTGTTGGTGCTGGTCCTGGAGATAAGGATCTATTGACACTAAGAGCTCTTCAATTAATGCAACAGTGTGATATCTGTATTTATGATAATTTAGTATCAAATGATGTTCTGGAATTGGTAAGAAGAGATGCCGAGATGATTTATGCCGGAAAGAAAAGGGATCAGCATACTTTAGAGCAAGCAACAATAAATGATCTTTTAATGAAGCATGCCAAAGAAGGTAAAAAAGTTTTAAGGCTCAAGGGAGGAGATCCTTTTATTTTTGGAAGGGGTGGTGAGGAGATTGAGGGCCTTTTGAAAGCAGCTATTCCTTTTCAGGTTGTCCCTGGTATTTCCGCTGCAAATGGTGTCGCCTCTTACTCAGGAATACCCCTTACACATAGAGATCATGCTCAAAGCTGTTTATTCCTAACGGGTCATTTTAAAGAAGGAGTAATTGATTTTGATTGGCCTAAGCTTATAATTCAAAAGCAAACTTTAGTGATTTATATGGGTTTATTAAGCCTTGACGAAATGAAAAGCAATCTAATTAAGCATGGCATGAATCAGAATATGCCAGTTGCAGTTGTGCAAAGCGGCACAACAAGCAATCAGAAAGTGGTTATTGGAGAATTAAAAAATATTAAATCTAAAGTTTCAAGGGCTAATATTAAGTCCCCTGCACTTATTATTATTGGAACAGTTGTTAATCTCCGAAAAGATCTTAGCTGGTTTGATTAATTTTAACCATAATTTAATGGAATAGTAATTTTTGCCTCTAATCCACCTTCCTTGCGATTAATCAATTCTAATGTTCCAGAATGCGCTTTAATAATTCTATCTGCTATAGCTAAACCTAAGCCACTCCCTCCCTCATTCCCACGTGCTTCGTCAACTCTTTCAAAAGGTCTTAAGAGAAGATCTTTTTGGTCCTCGGGTATACCAGGACCATTATCAATAATACTTATAGAAAAACTTTCTTCCATCAAAACAGCTGCCATGGATACCTCACCATGGGAGTAGAAAAAAGCATTATTAATAAGATTATCTAAACATCTTTGAAAAGCTAAGGGTCTGATATCGATAAAAAGTTTTTTAGGTATATCTATACGTAAATTCTTCTTTTTTAGCTTGAAATTATGTCCCATTCTTTTGTGTTTATCTCTAATATCACTTAAAAACTTTCCTAAATTAGTTGGTGTCATTGGCTCATCCTCAAAACCACGAGCAAATTCTAGAAACTGATTGATTATTTCATTAATCTCATTAATGTCCTGCTCCATACTTTCTTTCATAACATCTGAACCTTTTGGTAACATTTCTGCAGATAATCTTAATCGAGTTAATGGAGTTCTTATGTCATGCGAGACACTAGCAAGTAAAAATCTTCTTTCTTTAGAAATCTTTGATAAATTGGCCGACATCTCATTAAATGCTTGGCTTACTTCACGAAATTCAGAAACACTGTCTAAGGGTAATGGTTTTATGGTGTGACCATTTCGTATTTGTTCAGCACCATTAATTACTTGTCTTAATGGACGACTAATTCTTTGGGTTGTTGCATATGATCCTAGAATTGCTAATGCAAACACTATAGTTCCCCAACCAATCCAATGCCATGGAAAAGGTCTGTCTATAATGGTTCTTGGCACTACCAGCCAAAAAAGGGCATAGTCTATTTCAAAACTAACCCATATTCCAGGGACATCATAATGATTAATGGTAATTAAAGTATCTGGAGGTAATTTCTCTTTAATATTTTTTACAACAAGTTTTAAGAAAGGATCATCTGGAATAGGCTCCAAAGGTTCAAAATAGTAAGCAGGGTATATGTTTACATCTCCTAAACCGGATAACTCATTTAATAACTGTAATCTCTTGCTATATGCAGCGGCATCTAAAGATGCCTTAGTAAAATTAACAATAGTAACAATTTCTTGCGCAAGTGCTTTAGCTCTTGGTTCTCTTTCAAAATAGTCGAAAATTTTTAGAGAAACTATTTGAGCTATTAAAAGCAATGCAGAGATAAGCATTGTTAACCGCGCTAGAAAAGTTTTAGGTATTAGGTTCAATTAATCTTGTTGACTATCTGGAATAAAAATATAGCCAAAACCCCATTTCGTTTGCAGAAATTTTGGTTTATTAGGGTCTTCCTCGATTAATCTCCTTAGTCTAGATATTTGAACATCTATGCTTCTATCAAAAACATCAAGCTCTTTTCCTTTTGCAAGTTGCATTATTTGATCTCGAGAAAGTGGCTGTTTTGGTCGTTCAGCAAAAACTCTTAATAAATCGTATTCACCAGCTGTAATTTGTATTTCTTGCCCATTTTTGTGAAGACTACGGTTGGATATATCAAAAGAAAAATTACCAAATTCAAATATATCTTTTGTATTTTGAATTGAGCTATGTTGCTGCCTTCTTAAAATTGCATTTACTCTTGCTAATAATTCTCTTGGATTAAATGGTTTAGGCAGGTAATCATCTGCACCCATTTCTAAACCAACTATTCGGTCAACTTCATCTCCTTTTGCTGTAAGCATTATGATAGGAATCTCAACATTATTGACTCTTAGTCTTTGGCATATATTTAAACCTGATTCCTCAGGCATCATTAAATCAAGAATGATTAAGCTAATATTATTATTTTTCATTAGCTCATCTAGCTCCGAACCATTTGCAGCAGTTTTAACCGAAAGCTCTTGGTCTGAAAGATATTTAGCCGTTAATTCCCTTATCTTAGGATCATCATCAACCAGCGCTATATGAGGTTGTTCACTATTTGCCATAATTTAATATTTATCTTATATCTATAATTTGTTATATTAACCTGATTTTACAATCTTTTATGTTACAAATTTGTTACATTATAGAGTGTTTTTGTCACAATAAATTAACATTTGCGTAGCAAAATAATGTTCCCTTGTTTAATAAGTGTACTTAGTAATATATGACTAAAAAATTACATAAGTTATTGTTTATTATATGTTTATTTAATTTTAATGCTGCTTTTGCAGACAAAAAAGTTGAGTTAAAAACTAGCGAAACTACGCAATTAGACCAAATTCATGAGGCGTTAGAAGAATTCACACGTTTTGATAAAAAGAATAATATAATTTATGAACAGAAAAGACGAGAAATGTTAGACAGTATTGAAACAAGGTTTCATGCATGTGATCCAGATAATGATAATACACTAGATGTCTATGAAACAACAGTATGTCTTCCGCAAGTAGCACGACAATTTAGACGGGTAGATATTAACAACGATAATGTTATTTCCTTGGATGAGTTGTCTATATTAGCTAGAGATTTTCATAATAGACAAACTAAACAAAATACAGCCGATTCTGAAAATCAACAAGTAAAAGAAAACCCAAAGGCATCACTTCCGATCAATACTCCTACTGCTAATTAACAATTCTTACTTGCTTTAGATCTAAAGTAATCTAAAATCTTTAATATGTTAGAAGTTTTTTCAAGTACGACCTTTGTAGGGTTAGATTTTTCACTAAACGAATTTACCGACAACTCTTTTTTATCAAATGAATTTTTTCTCGCCTTAGAAAAATCGAAATCTATTGGAAAGGGAACTGGCTGGATTCCATTTCCTATTATTGTAAAAGAGGGTGATGTTGTAGTTGGTTGTATGCCTATTTTTTTAAAAGAACACTCTTATGGTGAGTACATATTTGATTGGGCTTGGGCAGAAGCGTTTCAAAGGCATGGATTAAATTATTATCCAAAGTTAGTATGCGCTATTCCTTTCTCACCTGTTACTGGGCCACGTATTCTTGCAAAGAATAAAGAAGTAAAAGATCTTTTAGTCAAAGCTTTAGAAAAAATAATGCATCAGCATAAAATTTCTTCTTGCCATTTTTTGTTTACTAATAAAGATGATCAAAAAATTCTTAATAAAGCAGGCTGGATGCATAGACAAGGGGTGCAGTTTAGATGGGAGAATAAAAAATATAAAAATTTTGATGATTTCCTGAAAACATTATCACACCGAAAAAGAAAAAAAATAAGGCAAGAAAGAAAAAGAGTAGATGGGTATAACCTTACAATTTTGAGAAAACTTGGTGCAAATATTTCTGAGGAAGATTTATGCTTTATGTATGAATGCTACTGCCAAACTTATGCTCTGCATCATTCATCACCTTACCTAACAAAAGATTTTTTTATTACACTGCATAAGCTCATGCCAGAAAAATTGTTAATTATTCAAGCCTTTAAAGATCACGTACCAATTGCCTCAGCTTTAAATATAATAAGTGATAATAAACTTTATGGGAGATATTGGGGTGCAATTGAATATATGCCTAATTTACACTTTGAGCTTTGTTACTATCAGGGGCAAGAGTTTTGTATTGAAAATGGTATAGAATTTTTTGAGGGTGGCGCGCAAGGTGAGCATAAAATTGCTAGAGGATTCACACCTTTTGATACTTTTTCTAGTCATTATATTGTCAATAATGAATTTAGGGAGGCAATAAGTAAATTTTTAAATGAAGAAGAAAATAGGATGAATATTTATATGGAAGAACTAGAAGAGAGGCTTCCTTTTAGGCAATAATAATACTTTATTCTAATTTAAAATATAATTAACTAAAATGCTAAGCATTACTAAACCTAAAAAGATCATTATAAAACCAACAATAAGAAAATATTTTACTCCATGTTTTTCAATAAATTTTTCATCCGCATTAAATTTATTGTTAGTTTGTACTCCGAAGAAAGCAGAAAGCACACTTTTGATTATATTAATAATGGCCATGAATAAATGATTGTAAAATAATTTAGTGGTGGTGATGGAGAGACTTGAACTCTCGACCTCAGGATTATGAATCCTGCGCTCTAACCACCTGAGCTACATCACCCTTTAGAAACAGCGAAGAATTATATCAAACATTAAACCTAAAATGCATAACATCTCCATCTTTTACAATATAGTCTTTGCCCTCTAACTTCATTTTGCCGGCTTCTTTTGACTTTATTTCACCTTTCAAATTAGTATAGTCACTATAAGAAATGACTTCAGCTCTTATGAATCCCTTTTCAAAGTCTGTATGTATAACCCCTGCTGCTTGAGGAGCAGTTGCACCAATCTTAGTGGTCCATGCTCGCACTTCTTTTATACCAGCTGTGAAATATGTTTGAAGTCCAAGCAATGAGTAGGCTTCTCGTATAAGTCTATTCAAACCTGGTTCCTCTAAATCCATTTCAGATAAAAATATTAGCTTTTCTTCATCGTTCAACTCAGATATGTCGGATTCAATTTTTGCACAAATTGTAATAACAGGCGATTGCATTTTTTCAGCATAGTTTTTTAAAGCTTCAAGGTTTTTATTATTTTCAAAACCTTTTTCGTCAACATTAGCGACAAACATAATCGGCTTGATAGTGATTAGGCATAACGGCTTAATAAGATTTAATTCGTCGTTATCTAAACTTAAATTAATTGCTAGATTTCCCTCGTTAAAGTTTTTTTCTAATTTTGAATAAATATTTAGAAGAATTTTAGATTCTTTATCGCCAGATTTTGACTTTTTAAATTCTTTTTGATTAGCTTTATCTAAGGTTTCCATGTCGGCAAGAATTAATTCTGTATGAATCGTTTCAATATCAGATAGCGGGTCTATCTTACCCGCAACATGAACAATATTATCATCATTGAAACATCGAACCACATGCAGAATAGCATCTGTTTCACGTATATTTGCCAAAAATTTATTACCTAATCCTTCTCCTTTAGATGCACCTTCTACCAACCCAGCAATATCAACAAATTCAACAATTGCAGGTTGTATTTTTTCAGGATTTACAATTTTAGCTAATTCATTAATTCTGCTATCTGGAACTTCTACGATACCTATATTTGGCTCTATGGTACAAAAGGGATAATTATTTGCATCAATACCAGCTTTAGTAATTGCATTAAATAATGTTGATTTTCCAACATTAGGCAGTCCCACGATGCCGCATTTCATAATATTCCTTTATACTGAATGAAGATTTAACATGGCTTTATCAAATTCACCATTAACTAAGAGTGAGAAAATTTTATAACTATTAAAAATACTTTCCTCTATAAGTGATAACTCATTTTTTAAAGGGTTTTTTAGTACGTACCTACTCACTTGATTTTTATCACCCGGATGACCAATACCAACCCTTAAACGCCAAAAGTTATTAGTTCCAAGCATTTTAGCAATATCTTTTATTCCATTATGACCTCCATGACCCCCACCTAGCTTTAATTTTATTTTACCCGGACTTATATCAAGCTCATCGTGAATAATTAAAATTTCTTCTGCTTTAATTTTGTGAAAATTAGCGAAGGCTTGGACTGACTTACCACTTTCATTCATGAATGTATGTGGTTCTAAAAAAAAGACTTCTGATTTGTCACTAATGCTTGAAAAGTGACCAAAAAATTTGGTAGATTTTTTTAATGATAATTTATGATTTTTGGTAACAAAGTCTACCCACCAAAACCCTGCATTATGCCTTGTTGTGGAATATGCATCTCCAGGATTACCAAGCCCTACAAATAATTTGATCGCACTCACTATAAAAGAATAATGCTCTTTGAAAAAAGAGCATTAATTATGGAATTATTTATTCTCTTGTTTGCTACCTTCATCATCAGACTTCCCTTCACCAGAATCATTTCCTGACTCGTCAGTCGATTCTGCGCCTTCAGTATCCTCTTCCTCACCTTCCTCAGATGCTTCAGTTACAACTTCCTCTTCAACTACAACTTTTGGCTTGCTAATGGAGGTAATTGCAGGATCATTTTCATCGGTAAGTGTAGTTAACTCAACGCCCTCAGGAACAGTAACTTCTGATAAATGGATGGATTCTCCCATAGCCAACTCACCTAGGTCTACTTCTATATACTGCGGAAGGTCTTTTGGTAGGCATAATATGTCAATTTCAGTCATTATATGTGATACCAATCCACCCTCTAATTTCACACCAGGAGCTGTATCTTCATTGACAAAATGGAACGGAACTTTAACATTAATTTTTTCATTTTCATTAATGCGTTGAAAATCAATATGTTGAATATTATTTCTTACTGGATGCATTTGAAAATCACGCAGAATCACTGATTCTTTTTTACCCTCAAGATTTAGAGTGAGAATAGAGGCATGGAAAGCTTCATGCCTGAATTGCATAAACAATTCCTTACTATCTATTTCCAAACTTATTGCATCTTTTACTCCACCATAAAGAATCCCTGGAGTAGTACCTTCATGCCGAAGACGGCGGCTCGCACCCGTTCCTTTCGACTTTCTCTCTTTTGCATTAATCTCAATTTTCATTTATTTCTCCCAAATTAAAATAGCCCCGCGACCAGGGCTATCATATAGCACATAATCAATCTATAAATAAAGAACTGACTGAATCTTCATGACTGATTCGCTTTATAGTTTCTGCTAAAATTTTTGCCACAGACAATTGTCTAATTTTTTTATTATTTTTAGCATTCGTGTGAAGCGTAATTGTATCAGTAATTACGATTTCATCAAGTTCCGAGGTATTGATTGTTTCAATAGCAGAGCCTGAAAGAATGGGGTGAGTAGCATATGCCACTACTTTTTTTGCACCTTGTTTTTTAAGTGCTGATGCGGCTTCAGATAATGTATTTGCAGTGTCAACAATATCGTCAATAATAATACAAGTTCGATTGGAAACATCTCCAATAATATTCATCACTTCTGATACGTTTGGTTTAGGCCGCCTTTTGTCAATAATAGCCAAATCAGACCCTAATATTTTGGCACATGCTCTTGCTCTGACAACACCACCAACATCTGGGGATACAATTACAGGCTCTTGATAATTTTGTTTTACAAGGTCATCCAGAAGCACTGGAGTTGCATAAATATTATCAACAGGAATATCAAAAAATCCTTGAATTTGATCGGAATGTAGGTCCATTGTTAGGAGTCTGTTCACTCCAACTGTTGTTAACATATTTGCAACAACTTTAGCCGTAATTGCAACCCTTGCCGACCTCGGTCTTCTATCCTGACGTGAATAGCCTAGATAAGGAATTGCTGCAGTAATTCGTGCAGCGGAGGATCTTCTCAATGCATCAACAGTTACAAGAATTTCCATTAGATTATCATTTGTTGGAAAGCTGGTAGATTGAAGAATAAAAACGTCCTTACCACGAACATTTTCGAGAAGTTCTACCATAGTTTCACCATCGCTAAAACAACCTACGGTTGCTTTGCCAAGTTTCATATTTAGATGGCTAACAACTTTTTCAGCGAGTTCTTTATTTGCGTTGCCAGCAAAGATCATTAACTCTTTTGTTTTCAAAAGTATGTTCCCCTAAAGTTGGCTGGGGAGGAAGGATTCGAACCTTCGCATGCAGGGATCAAAACCCTGTGCCTTAACCAGCTTGGCGACTCCCCAATTAATCGGTTAATAAGTGCGGGTGAACCGATAAACCCCTTACTCTTATAATCTTAATATCTTTTGGTTTATTTTTATTAATGTCTTTTTTATTTTTTAAAATATTACTTTTTATAAATAAAGTAGAACCCGTTCCAGTTATTTTAGGCTCACCATATTCCTTTAGCCAGTCAAACAATTCTCTTAATTTTGGATATTTTTCTAAAATAGTACCATGCAAATCATTATGCATTTGATCTTGCGCAACATCATTAATAGAGGTCGCTATTTTCAACGGAATTGACTTTTTTGTCAATTTAAAATCTTTAAAAATGCTCTGAGTAGATATATGAATATTTGGAACAAAAAGTAGATATTCGTTTTCATCAATTGAAATAGGGCTTAATTTTTCACCTATGCCTTCTACCCAAGCATTAACTCCATTTATAAAAAACGGAACATCTGCACCTAGAGTTAATCCGAAAGTCAAAAGTTTTTTCTTTTCATAATTAAGATTAAATAATTCATTTAAGGCAAGAAGAGTAGTGGCTGCATCAGAACTTCCCCCCCCCTAAACCACCACCAATTGGAATATTTTTTCTTACAATTATATCAACACCAACATTGAAACCTTTGAGAATTAATTCGGCTGCCTTTAAACATAAATCATTTTCTTTTTTTATAGACTCTACATTATATTGGGTAGTTATTTTGTTATCTTTACGTTTTTTAAAATAAATTTTATCGTATAAATCAATTAACTGGAAAGCACTTTGTAAGCAATGATAACCATCAGCTCTTTTATTCAAAATTTTTAAGAATAGGTTAATTTTAGCTGGAGCAAAAAAACATTGAAAATTCGAAGGAATTTTAGAATTTCTTGTAATTAATTCATCCATTTTGTAATGATGAGTTTAAGTGAAATATCATTTTTTTTAAATTTCATTATTTGAGGTATTCTATTATTCTCATAGAGATTTTCCAATCTAATTTCCCATTTATTTATATTCAAATCAACTTTATTTTTTTCTATAAGTGTTTGGGGTGGATTAATTAGTAAACTTCTTAAGGTAAAAATATTTTTCTCTTCAATAAATATTTCATTTAAAAATTTTTTAGTATTTATCTGATTATTATTTTCATTTAATTCAAGAATGATTTGGTCATTAATATTATTAAGTTTAATGGTTCCAATCGGAGAATTAAAAGGACTGAAAATCTTTATAGTATCCATCTTTTGTTTAGAGTCCCATAACAAACTTCCTGAAAATCCTTTATCTCCAACAAAAATTACAAATTTTCCATTTAACACGAAGTCTTGAACAACTTGGCTACTTTCAATTTTAGATTCTTTTGGTTTTTGATTTTTAGAGGGAGAAAAAACTTGATTTAATGATGCACAACTACTTAGTAATGAAAATAGAAACAAATGAAACATAAGTTTCAAGGATGATAAAAAGTTATCGGAGTCTCTCAAAAGTTTCTATTAAAACTGTATTTGATGGATATGTCTTTATAGATTCTTCCCATACTTTTTCCGCTTGTTTTAGCTTTCCCATTTTCCAAAGTATTTCTCCAAGATGTGCTGCAATTTCTGGGTCTTTCTGAATTTTATATGCCTTTTCTATAAACTGTAATGCTATTTCAATATTACCCATTCGAAAATGAAGCCAACCCATACTGTCCATTATATAGTGGTTGTTAGGACTTATAGATAATGCTATTTCAATATATTTTTTTGCGTCAGCTAATTTAATGTTTCTATCAGCATAAGAATAACCCAAAGCATTATAGGCATAAGCGTAATCTGGCTTTATTTTAATGGCTTCTTTAAGAAGTTGTTCCATAAGTAGTAAATTACCCATTTTTTCTGCAAGCATTGCATAATCGTATTTAAACTCTGCAGAATTATTAAAATTTGAATCTGCACCTTTCATTAAATCAAAAGCATCCTGTTGACGATTATTATTATAAAGAAGAGATGTTTTTGCTTTTAAAAATTGAAGTTTGTCATCAGGGCTTAAATTTTTATATTTTGATAAAGAAGCAATTCCATCATCAACTGATCTGTTTTCGGCAATAATTTCTGCGGTTAAAATTTTTGCTTCTACAAATAACTTACCACTTGAAATTTTATCCAGAAATGTAATTGCAGTATCTGGCTCTTTTCTATCAAGGTATATTTTAGCTAGATAAATCTGAATTTTGTCTCTATCAATGTAACCTCTTTCAAGTGCTTGATTAAAAAATTTTTCAGCGAGGATATTATCGTTTAATTCTAAAGATAGGAGTGCTACAGTCAAACTAATTTCAGGAGAAGCAAGAGATCCATCAACTAATCTTAGGAACTCACTTTTGGCTTTACTGTACATTTTTAAGTTTGCTAAAATTTTTGCGTACTCCAAACGCACCTCATTTGAATTTGGATTTACGTTTAAAAAAGATTGATAAAATTCTAAGGCTTTTTCTGGCCAGTCAATAGCCAACATGTAGCCTCTAAATAGGGCCGCAGTTTCCCAATTTGGTTTGATTGATTCAGTGATATCTAATTCTTTTTCAGCTAATTTAATATCACCGGCAAAGAAGGCAGTATGTGCGATACTAAAGTGTGCTTCTGCAAGCTCGGGATAAGGTTTAGAAATCGCTAAGATAAATCTTAACGCATTTTTTTTATTTTCAACTTTACTTAACAAATTATTGAGGTAAAGAAAACCATCAGCTCTTGTTTTTTCTTGTTCTAGGAGTTTTTCTATAATTGGTCTTGCTTTAGCTAAATTTCCACTTGATATGAATAATTCAGCTAAGATTTGTTTTGCCTCTAAGGAATCATTATCTAGTTGACGCCATAACTCTGCAGAATCAAGAGCCAATCTTCCATTGCGCGCATATCCTGCGATATTTGTTGCTCTTTGTGCAAGTGGGATATTTTTTGTTAGCTTTGCTAAATCATAATACAGATGCCCTGCTGAGGTTAAATCACCCCTTTGAGCAGCAATCTCAGCAAGCAGAAATTTATAAACAAATTCGGCGTTAGCTTTTTGTATTTTAGCTGGTTTATCAATATCAAAAAATTCTTCTTCAGATGCAAAGGAATTATTAATTATTATTGTCGAGAGTAGAATTACAACTAATTTATTCATGCTACCTTTATAAAAAGTGATTTAGTTACTATTAAATATATAAAAATTTGATAATAACTAAGTGTAAATCAAAAACATTTTCAATATAAGTTTAAATGACATGATTTTTTGCATATAATTCACTCTTATTAATTTTAAACTTTTTGTTTTTTAAACCTCTAAGGAAAGAGCTTAAAAAAAACTTATTGGAAATATATGGCTATTTCAACACTTGATGCAATTGATTTATCTAGAAATTTTGGAAGCAATATTGCAGTTAATGATATATCTTTCTCACTCCAAAAGGGTGAAGTGCTTGGATTTTTAGGCCCCAATGGTGCAGGCAAATCAACCACCATGAGAATGTTGACTGGTAACTTAGCACCATCAGATGGATCGGTAAAAATTTGTGGTTTTGATATGGTTGCAAATCCGAAAAAGGCTAAAGAGATGATTGGGTATCTGCCAGAAATGAGGCCTCTTTATAAAGAATTGACTGTCGATGAATTTTTGACTATCGCTGCAAGGTTTCACAAAGTTCAGTCATCGAAGATACGAAGATCTGTCGATAGTGCCAAAGACAAATGTGGTTTAACTCATATGAGCAAAAGATTAATAGAGAACTTGTCCAATGGATATCAACAAAGGGTAGGAATTGCACAAGCCATTATTCACGACCCTGAGATTGTTATCTTAGATGAGCCAACAGTTGGTTTAGACCCAATTCAAATTAGAGAAATTCGAAAATTAATTAAGGATATAGGGAAAAAACATAGTGTAATTTTATCCACACATATTCTTCCTGAGGTTGAAATGGTTTGCGATAGAGTGCAAATAATTAATCAAGGAGATTTAGTTTTTAATGGATCAATTGAGGATTTAAAAAAACAAAGAAGAGGTAATAAGTTACTTGTTGGTTTTAATAACGCACCACTTAAAAAGGAATTGCTAGCTGTAGAAGGTGTTACTCAGGTAGATAAAATTGACAATACGATGTACAGAATTCATTTTAATCATGAGTATGTGCCTGCTGAAGAAATTGTAATAACTGCGACCAAAAAGAAATGGGGTTTATTCCATATAGCTCCGGATGTTACTAGTTTAGAAGACATTTTTGTTCAACTCACACAATTAGAAAAATAATTATGATTATAAACATTGCTAGAAAAGAACTTAAAAGTTTATTTGCATCTCCAATGGGTTGGATTATTCTCGCCTTATTGATGTTTGGTTTTGGTTTTTTATATCTTGACGGGGTTAATAAATACTTTGAGGTAATGTCTGGCTCTATTCGTCCTGCTGAAAGACAAGGTATCACAATATTTGTTGGGCAAAATGTTTATGGTGCAGCAAACTTTTTAATGACTGTAGCGATTCCTATTTTAACCATGCGATTAATCAGTGAAGAAAGAAGAAGTCAAACTTTACCCTTTTTACTAAGTGCTCCGATAACCCTATCTGAGATTATCATTGGTAAATTTGTTGGTTTAGTTTTATTTTTGAGCATATTAGTAATCTATATATTTGTTATGTTAAGTACCATGAATATATGGGCAGACATAGATTTTGGTTACCTAATCGGTAATTCATTTGGTCTTATCTTACTTATAGGAAGTTTTTGTGCATTGGGCATTTACTTTTCAAGCTTAACAAGCCAACCAATTATAGCTGCTATATCAACTTTTATTGCATTATTCGCAATGGTTATTTTTGGTAATCTCACTGCATCGGACCCTAATCATTGGTTCGGACATCTATCTATGGCTAAACATTTTCAATCGTTTACAAGGGGTGTTATTGATACCTCAGATGTAGCCTACTTTATCTTATTTATTATTACCTTCTTAACATTTACTATCAGACGTTTAGATTCAGATAGGTTGACTGGATAATTATATGAAAATCAACAGAAAGCAAAGAATTCAATATTTATTTCAAAATAGTTTTTTTATATTGTTATTTATTGCACTCATTTTCTTACTTGGTGTTGTTGCTAACCAATATGTTTTCGTAAAAGATATGACTCAGGCAAGCAGGAGTGTGCTGACTAAAGGTAGTATAGAAATTTTAAAAAAAATGGATGGCCCAGTTAATTTTACTGTTTTTGCAACCAATGACGATGCAAATAAGGGTGATAATTTTCGTAAAGGGCTTCTTGATTTTATATCTAAATATCAAAGAGAAAAAAAAGATATCCAAGTAGAATTTATTAATCCCACTTTAGAACCAAAATTAGTTGAGGATCTAGGGATTAGGACTGATGGTGAGGTAATTGTTGAATATAATAAAAGAACAGAACATATAACGCCACCTTTCGCAGAGCAGGAGTTGACTAATTTATTGGTAAGACTTTCCAGAACAAATAACAAGCCCATCATGTATCTCGACGGACATGGAGAAAAGAATTTATTGGGCTTAAAAAATCATGATCTTGGCGCATTTGGTGAACAACTTGAAAGGAAAGGTTTTAAGTTTTCAAATCCTGATTTAACAGCACTTAGCGAAGTTCCAAAAGAAGGAGCTATGCTTGTTATTGCAAGTCCTCAAGTTCCTGTAACAAAACCTGAAGCCCAAAAAATATTTAGATATGTTGAAAATGGTGGAAATATATTTTGGCTTTTAGATGAGGATAATTATCAAGGCTTAGATGAGTTAGCTGTCTATCTTGGGCTACAAATTTCAGATGGAAAAGTTGTTGATAAATCATCACTAAATTTTGGATCTAGCGAGGACATATCATATGCACTTGTTTATGGAGATCACCCCATAACAAGGAATTTTATGCTACGAACTCAATATTCTGATGCTTATCAGATTCAAGCTAAAGATTCATATGAGAATGGTTGGGAAGTTTCTGATTTGATTGAAGTTGCGCCAAATGGATGGCTTTCATCTAATAAAAAACCCCAAGACGATAAATTAATATTTGATAAAGAGTTTGATAAGAAAGGGCCTATAAATATTGCTGTAGCTTTGAAGAGAAAGTATGGGGATAAAGGACAGAGAGTTGTGGTTGTTGGGAATGCATCCTTCCTCTCTAACTACTTTATTACTTCTGGGGGTAATTTGGATCTTGGAATCAATATGATCAATTGGCTGGCTGGGGATGATCAATTAATTACTATTCAACCCAAGCCATTAAAAGATGTTAATGTAAATATACCAGGGGATGATAAAGGAAGACTTATCGCTTGGACAATTTTCCACTTATTTCAATATTTTATTCCAATTGGCCTTTTTGTTTTAGGTTTTTGGGTATGGTACAAAAGAAGAAAAGCATAGCATGCAAAGTAGGTGGATAAAAAATCTAGTTTTACTGATCACAGTCATAGCTATTGCTTTTTTTGTGCTTAGTAATCAAGAAACTGATCAAGAAGAAACAACAAGATTTCCTGTATCTGATTTAAAATTATCTAGCTTTGAAGAGGTAAATATCTTTTTCCCCTCAAGAACTCAAACGAGTTTTAAATTAACAGATCTTGGATGGCGAATGCAAAAGCCATTTAGTGCAAGGGCAGACGAGTTATATGTTTATCGTATACTCGCATTACTGGCAACTACAAGCCCAGTTAAACTTGGTTCACAAGAACTAATTAAATATGGATTAGATAACCCTGTTTTAAGAATTGTTTTTTCAAATGCGTCGCGAAAAGAAGAATTTTTATTCGGGACATATAATGCCGTAACTGAAGATCAGTACATGTTATACCAGGATAATATTTTTTTAGTAAGTGGAGGATTCTCTGAAACGGCATCATTTGTTGCAGAAGAGCTAATTGATAAAAAATCTATTGCGAGATTTGAAAAAATTAAGACTTATGATTTCTCTCGTTTAGAACAATGGCAAGAAATACGATTAAAATTAAATCAATCAAATGGTCAGTGGAGTACCAACGGCGAAAAAATTTCTATTAAGCAAGACGAGATGGATGAGTGGTTTGATCTTACATGGTCAAAACCAGAAGCGATAGCAGTAAAACCCTACAAAATGGATGCTCGAATAGGTTATAAAAGTTTTGATATGACCTTGGAGGATGGAAAAAAAGTAACCTTTTATAGAATTCAAGAACACCCAGAGTTAATGCTATACCGAAGCGATGAAAAATTATTATATCGTTATCCTAGTGACTTAGGATTCACCATGCTTAATCCAAATATAATAATTCCAGAAGAATAAATTAATGCCTGAACTACCTGAAGTTGAAGTTACTCGACAAGGGTTAATTCCTTTACTAAAAAAAAGGATTTCTAAGGTTGATGTAAGAAATTATTCATTACGCTGGCCAATAGACAATAATTTAGAAAAAATCTTAAAAGGCCAAGAACTTCTGCAGTTGGATAGAAGGGCAAAGTATATTCTTGCAAAATTTACTAATGGTACGCTGATTATTCATTTGGGAATGTCGGGGCATCTTTGCATAATGCCAATAAACTCTAAAGTAAAAAAACATGATCACGTAGATTTTACCTTTGGTAATGACGGACCAATTTTGAGGTATACAGACCCCAGAAGATTTGGCTCTATTTTATGGACAAAAGATAATCCCATGGACCATAAGCTATTATGTAAACTAGGGCCTGAGCCACTGAATCAAAACTTTAACGGCGAATATTTATATCGAATACTAAAAAGAAAGCAGCAATATATTAAAAGTGTGATTATGGATTCTAATATCGTTGTTGGGATAGGGAATATCTACGCTAGCGAAGCCCTTTTTTATGCAGGTATTAAACCTCAGCGAAGAGCTCACAAAGTATCGAAAAAGGAAACATATATATTAGTAAAATTTATCAAAGAGGTGATCAACAATGCTATTAAAAAAGGGGGAAGTACCATGAGTGACTTTTTTGATGTTAATGGTGAGAATGGTTACTTTCAAAATGAGCACAAGGTATATGGAAGAGAAGGATTATGTTGTTTAACTTGTCAATCCGTTATAAAACAAAAAAGAATAGGTCAGCGCTCCAGTTTCTTTTGCAGTGAATGTCAAAAATAAGCAGTTTTTACAACTATTTTTATAATGACAATTTTTGATTTTGTTTGAGAAACTTCCTAAAATAGGAACAAAGAAAAAATTATTATAAATAAAATTATTATAAATATTTTCATTTTTTCTAAAGCTTTTTGAGTGGAATCTAAATCTTTTTTTATATTAATATTAATTGCATTACTTTGTTTTAAATTTCTAAGTAGGGTGGGTATTTCTGGGAGTATGTTTATAATATTTGGAATATCTTTTTTAATATTTTTAAATATCTTTTTTGGACCTGTTTCTTTTTTTAACCAACTTTCTAAAAATGGTCTAGCTGTTTTCCATAAGTCTAAATCTGGATCAAGATCTCTTCCTAGACCCTCAACATTCAAAAGTGTTTTTTGAAGCATAGTTAATTGCGGTTGAACCTCCATATTAAATTGTCTTGAGGTTTGAAATAATCTAATTAAAAGTTTTCCAAATGAGATTTCTTTAAGAGGCTTATCAAATATTGGCTCACAAACTGAACGGATAGCATTTTCAAATTCATCGACAGAAGTTTCAGGAGGTACCCAACCAGATTCTACATGTACTTCGGCGACACCTCTATAATCTCTTTTAAAAAAACATACAAAATTTCTAGCTAAATATTTTTTATCCTCCTCATTTAAAGATCCCATAATACCAAAATCAAGTGCGATATATTTTCCATCTTTTCTGACTTGAATATTTCCAGGATGCATGTCTGCGTGAAAGAAACCATCTCTAAAAACTTGAGTAAAGAAAATTTCCACCCCATTTTTGGCTAAAAGGGGAATGTCTACTTTATTTTTCTTTAATAAAGAAATATTACTGATTGGTATTCCATCCATTCTTTCCATTACCATAATATTTTCATGGCAGTGATCCCAATATACAGAAGGAACAATCAATAGTTTTTTATCATTAAAATTTTCACCTAAATGACTACAATGACCTGCTTCTAATAGAAGATTAAGCTCTGAATCTGTGTGCTTTGCAAATTCAGCAACTACCTCCACTGGCTTTAATCTTTTACCATCTGACCATATTTTTTGGATAATAATAGCAACCCATGTTAAAAGCTTGATGTCTTTTTTTACTTGATTTTGTATATTTGGCCTAAGTATTTTGACTGCTACTTCTTGCCCAGTTAACAACTTTGCAAAATGCACTTGAGCTACGGATGCGCTTGCTTCTGGCTGCTGATTAAACTCAATAAATTGTTTTGATAATGTCGTTCTATAAGTTTGCTCTATAATTCTCTTAACTTCTTTAAAATCAAATGGAGGAACTTTGTCTTGAAGTTTAGCTAACTCATCTGCGATATCAATCGGTAGAAGATCTCTTCGCGTAGAAAGCATTTGCCCAAATTTAACAAAAATTGGACCCAGTTTTTCTAGGGCTACTCTTAATCTTTCACCTCTATTCTTTTGGGATTGTCTAAAACGAATTGGGGCTAAAAAGAATTGTATTATTTTTATTATTTTTGAATTAAAGAACTCATCTAAGCCATATTTGAGCGCGATAAAAATTACATAAAATAATCTAAAAATACTCATTGGGATTTATTTTGTAAAAGTTCATTGATCTTTGCCTCCACCCTAGAGAAACTTTCTTGTATTTCATCAACCCCTGAATTAAATTTATCAACTTCAGCTTTTGTGATTAATATTTGCTTTTCCTCTTGCCAATATTCAACAAAGTTTTCCGCAACACTTTGCAAACTCTTTTTCCCATCTCTAGCAAATGCTCTAGTAATTTTTGTAATTTCAACTGCAGCTATATCTCCGACAAGATAGCTCAAGTCCTCTTCATAATCCCATCGTGCTTTGAGCATTATTTTTGAAAATATGTTTGCAAGATCAACATCTCCACTTACTGTTATGCCCTTTTTTTGTTTTGTTACTACCATCCTTATAAATGCTTGGGAGGTTAATGAGATGGTCGTATCAACATGCTCCTGAATA
Source organism: uncultured OM43 clade bacterium (assembly GCA_902558495.1). Lineage (GTDB taxonomy): Bacteria > Pseudomonadota > Gammaproteobacteria > Burkholderiales > Methylophilaceae > BACL14. The sequence continues at coordinate 24,484 of CACEEB010000003.1, forward strand.
TCACAACTTACTAATTGACCTAAATCATTAATTTTAAATTGGAGCGTAAAAGGCTCAACTTGTAATTGAATAATTTTATTTTTAAACTGAATTAACTCATCCTTCATCCATTCATTTTGAGTAAGTACATGATTTATAATTTTATGTTGAAGATTCATTTATATTTTGTACCCTTTATGAATTGATACAATACCAGCACTCAAATTGATGTAGGATACATTCTCAAATAATTGTTCTTCCATAAGTTCTTTCAGTTTCTCTTGGTTAGGATGTACCCTAATAGATTCTACAAGGTATTGATAGCTTGATTCGTCTTTAGCGAATATTTTTCCAAGTTTAGGGATTATCTTAAAAGAAAATAAATCGTATAGTTTTGCAAGCTTTTTATTGACCTGAGAAAATTCTAAAATGATAACTTTTCCACCAGGAGATAAAACCCTATAGACTTCTTGGAGGGCAGCATCTTTATTAGTCATATTTCTCAATCCAAATGCTATGGTTACACAGTCAAAATAATTATTTGGGAAAGGAAGTGCCTCCCCGTCACATGCTATAGCGGGAATAATTTTCCCATGGTTTATGAGTTTTTTTTGACCCTCATGGAGCATTGCAAAATTAATGTCTGTTTGAAATATCTCAAAATTCTTATTTTGTTGAGTAAATGCTAGGGTTAAATCAGCAGTTCCAGCTGCAATATCTAAAATTTTTGCGTTAGCTTGAAGGGAGGCAGTTTGTATCACAATCTTTTTCCATACTTTATGCAGACCGAGAGACATTAAGTTGTTCATGAGGTCGTAATTTTCAGATACAGAACTAAATACCTCTCCAACCTTTTTTGCTTTGTCGTCTCTTTTGATAGTATTAAAACCAAATTTTGTATCTTTAGTTTTCATTTACTATCCTTTTGTAACCAGCTGCATCAAGTTTACCAATGTATTCGAGCCATAAACTTTCATAGTTTTCTGCTAAGTGATATAAATATGCCCACGAAAAAATTCCAGTATCATGTTCATCTGAGAATATAATTTTTATTGCATAATTACCAACTGCTTCAATGTTAACAATACCAATATTTTCCTTTCCAGTTTGAAGTACTGCTTGATCGGGGGAATGTCCTTGAACTTCTGCAGAGGGAGAGTGAACCCTTAAGAATTCTGCAGAGAGCATACATTCAGTATTATTATCAAAAAAAATCTCAAGAAGTTTTGATTCTTGATGAAGTTTAATTTCAGTTGGAGTGGGTGAATTCGCCATTAATGTATAAAATATTTAAAAACGAATTTTAGCAGATTGTTATTAAAATCTAAATTGAAGAATCAGGAATCATTAATGCTTTAAGCTTCGTTAATGCATTTTGTTCTATTTGTCTTATTCTTTCTGCTGAAACATCAAATTTTGCAGCTAATTCATGCAGTGTTTCAGATTTATTACTGCTGAGCCATCTGGCTTCGACAATAGCCCTGCTTCTGTCATCAAGTTCCTTTAGGGAATGACGGAGAAGGGAGAAATTATTTTCTTTAGTTTCATCTTGCTCAAGTTGATCTGAAGGATTGAGAGAGTCATCTTGTAAATAAGAAATAGGTTTGTAATGATCATCTTCAGATTCATCGTCAGAATAATCAATAGCAATTTCTCTACCGTTTAAACGATATTCCATCTCCCTAACTTCCTCTTCCTTTACTTTAAGCTCTTCTGCAATAGATTTAATATCTTCCGGTTTTAAGGGTTGAAGGGTTTTCCGAAGACTTCTAAGATTAAAGAATAACTTTCTTTGTGCTTTTGTGGTTGCCGTTTTAACAAGCCTCCAGTTTTTTATAACATATTCTTGTATCTCAGCTTTGATCCAATAAATGGCAAAGGAAACCAATCGAACACCTCTATCCGGGTCAAATCTCTTAACCGCTTTCATTAAACCTATATTTCCCTCTTGAACTAAATCCGCATGAGGTAAATTATACCCACTGTAAGAACGCGCTATTTTCATAACCAGTTTAAGGTGTGAGAGAATTAATTTCTTTGCTGCCTCAAGGTCATTATCTTTCTTAAGGCGATAGGCAAGCTCAAGCTCTTCCTCAGCTGTGAGGGAAGGAATTTTTCTAATTGTCTCTTGATAGATATTAAAATCATCAGAGATATTTAATGCGGATAAGGATAAGTTATTCATAATTTAAGTATATATTTTAGCACTCTTAACCATAGAGTGCTAATTCTAATGAAAAGTTCCATTTAATACAAGTAGTTAGAAGTTTTTTTTAATTTTTTTTAAAGATTGTGAAGCTGCGTAATATGATGCGAATAGTCCAATTATCATGGATAAAGCAGCTAAAAGTAGATACTCGTTCAACGAAAGATTGTAAAGTACAATGGATCCTCCTAAAATATGCTCAAACTTATATGCAATTCGATTAAAAATTTCAATAATTACAGTCAATAAACCTGCGTTAACTAAGCTTCCTCCTAGACCATAAAATATCCCGGTATAAATAAAGGGCCTTTGTATAAAGCTATCCGTAGCACCGATTAATCTACTTAACTCAATTTCATTTTGGTAAGTTAACGTTTGAAGCCTGATTGTATTTCCAATTACTACTATTAAGACTATGGCTAGTAACGTTGCTAAAACAAAAAGAGCAACTTTAATTAAATATAAAATTGAGCGTAATTTTTTTATCCATCCACTGTCTATGATTACCTCATTTACGCCCTCTAGATTTTGTATATCATCATGGAGTGATTCAATAACCGCAGTATCGAGTGAGTTAAGTGTTACAAAAAAAGCATCTGGTAGGGGATTTTCAGATATCCCAGCATCTAATGAATTTAATTTTAATTTTGTTTGAAGTTTTTCCCAAGCTTTAAGTTTAGGTTCGAAATGAAGATTTTTAACTAAATTACTTTGCTTTAATGTTGAACCTATAAATTCTATTTGGTCATCAGAGATATCTTTGCTGAGAAAAACACTAATTTGTGCATCATACTCAATTTTACTTGAGAGTTGGGAGGCGTTTTTTACCAGCAAGAAACCAGTAGCAGGGAGACATAAAGTAATACCAATAACAGCAATCATTACTATAGAAGAAATCCAATTGGATTTAATCCTAATTATTGCTCTAATTAGCGCCTGAAAATGATTATGAAAGTAGCGGAACATCTTTGTTACCTAGCTCTCCATTAATTAAATGTAGCTCTTTAAATTTAATCGGGGATTGTGGAGCTTCGTGGGACGATATGATGACAGTAACTCCAACTTGCTGAAAACTGTAAAAAATATTCATAATGTCATCAGCATATTTTTTATCAAGGTTTCCAGTGGGTTCATCGGCAATTAGAATTGATGGTCTCGAGACGATTGCTCTTGCGATTGCCAGCCTTTGTTGCTCACCACCAGACAATGTGATCGGCATCACTTTTTCTTTATCAAGCAATCCAACTTTATTTAAAGCTGCCCTGACTCTTCTATTTATGTCCACGGAGGTCGTATCATTTATTGAAAGAGGAAGAGCAACATTTTCAAAACAATTACGATCAAATAATAATTTGTGATCTTGAAAAATCATTCCAAACTTTCTTCTTAGATAGGGCATATCAATATTACTTAGATCGGATAGATTTTGATCTTCAAATATTATTTCGCCTGAGGTTGGTTTTTCTAAGGCAGAAATTAATTTGATGAGAGTTGATTTGCCTGCACCTGAGGATCCAGTAACAAAAATTAATTCTCCCGAGTTTATTTCAAAGCTAATATTTTGTAATACCTCATTAGCAGGAGAAAAACTTTTAAAAATATTACTAAATTTAATCATGTGAACATCCCATCCACATATTCTTTTGCATTAAAAATCCTTAAATCATCAATTCCCTCACCAACCCCTATGAACCTTATGGGAGTTGGAATTTCTTTTGCTATTGCTGCAATGACTCCTCCTTTTGCTGTTCCATCAAGCTTAGTTATTACAAGCCCAGTAATACCTAAAGCCTCGTTAAAAATCTTCAATTGGTTAATTGCATTTTGACCAGTATTAGCATCAATAACCAATAATACTTCATGGGGTGAGCCCCCGTGGCATTTATCCATTACTTTTTTTATTTTTGCTATTTCATCGATAAGATGCTTTTGCGTTGGGAGTCTCCCAGCAGTATCTGCTATTGCAATATCAATATTTTTAGCCTTTGCAGAATTTATTGCATCAAACACAACTGCGCTTGGATCACCTGTTTCTTGTGATATTACTGTAACGTTATTTCTATCTCCCCAAACTTGAAGCTGTTCTGCAGCAGCCGCTCTAAAAGTGTCACCTGCAGCAATTAAGACAGAATGATTTTGATCGGATAAGTGTTTGGTTAATTTACCTATAGTAGTTGTCTTACCAGTACCATTTACCCCCACCATCATTATTACGTATGGGCTATTTTCACTAATTTTTATTGGCCTCTCAACGGCTTTAAGTAATTCAACTAATTCATTTTTTAATATACTTTTTAATTCTTGTGGCTCAACTATATTTTTTTTTGCAACTGCTTCTTTCACTCTTTGAATTAAATAATCAGTTGCAGAGATACCAACATCAGAAGTCAAAAGAATCATCTCCAACTCATCATAAAAACTTTCATCAATTTTTTGACTAGAGAAAAGCTCACTTAATGGAGTTGTCAGTTTTTCTCTTGTTTTAGCGAGCCCCTCTTTGATTTTTTCGGTGAAGTTAAAGAACCCTTTCTTCTTTTGGGTCGCACCATCCTCTGATGAAGTATCGTTTATATTAATTAAATCATTTTCAAGTACTTTGTTTGGTTTAGGTGCTGGCTTAGCAACTACTTTCTTTGGCTTAGGTTTTGGTTTAGGTGCTGGCTTAGCAACTACTTTCTTTGGCTTAGGTTTTTTTGTAACTAATTTTTTTAAAAATTCAAACATTTAAATATGGATAAAGAACTTAATGATAAGATTGGTGTCAATTACAATTCTACTACACAAGCTATTTATGAAAAGGGGTTATCAATGCATTTATTTAAATTTCTTTTATTGTTTATATTCTTCCCACTCTCAGTATTCTCACAAGTCCATGAAACTAAATTAAGTAATGGAATGAGAATCCTTGTTAAAGAAGATAATCGATCACCAGTTGTAGTATCTCAAGTTTGGTACCGTGCTGGCAGTATTGATGAAGTAAATGGAAAAACAGGTATTGCACATGCACTTGAGCATATGATGTTTAAAGGAACTAAGAGTTATAAACCAGGACGTTTTTCCGAAATAATTGCTGCTGCGGGTGGAAGAGAGAACGCATTTACTGGCGCGGACTATACCTGTTACTTTCAACAATTAGAAAAAAGTCAACTACCCCTTTCGATAAAAATGGAAGCCGATCGTATGCAAAACCTCGTAATTACTGAGGAAGAATTCAAAAAAGAAATAAAAGTAGTTATGGAAGAGAGGTTATGGAGAACTGACGATAGACCTACGTCTAAAGTCAACGAATTAATGCAATCCCTTGCTTTTGTATCTCATCCATATGGCAGACCAATTGTCGGTTGGATGGATGATTTAAAGAATATGAGTTATAAGGATGCACAAGAATGGTATGACGACTGGTACGCACCTAATAATGCAATTTTAGTAGTAGCTGGTGACGTAAAACATAAAGATGTTTTTAAGCTGGCCAAAAGCCATTTTGGAAAAATTCCTGCGAGAGAGATCAAAGGACGTAAGCCACAAATTGAAGCAAGGCAAGAGGGTATTCGGAGAGCCACACTAAAGGCACCAAGCAAGCTTGGTTATATTCAAATGGGCTATAAAGTCCCGGCACTTGATAAAAACCTAAACAATGATAGTAGTGATATTTATGCCCTAGAGGTTTTAGCAAGTATTTTATCAAATTCAAGCACATCAAGACTTAACCGTAATTTAGTCAATACTTCAGGAGTGGCTGTAAGTGCAAGCGCAGGCTATGCAATGTTAACTAGAGGAGGGCTCAGTTTATTCGAATTTTATGCAACTCCGAGTGAGGGTATAAACGATTCTGAAATAGAGGCTGCTTTGAAAGATGAAATTGCTAAAATCGTGAATGATGGTGTAACTAATGATGAATTAAATAGAGTAAAGACTGGAGTGATAGCAGGAGATGTTTATCAAAAAGATTCTGTTTTTTCTCAAGGAATGCTTATAGGCCAGTTGGAAACAATGGGCTATTCACACAAACTTATGGATCAATATATCAAAAACATAAAAAAAGTAACATCAAAACAGATACAGAATGTAGCAGCAAAATATTTAATTGATGATAGATTAACGGTTGTAACACTAGATCCTCAAACTATTGATCCGAATCACAAGTCACAAGGAAAACCACATGTTCATTAAGCAAATACTTTTTATATTACTAATTATTAATTTTAATTATGTTTATGCAGGAGTCAAAATTGATCATTGGATAACTTCAGAGGGATCTAAAGTGTATTTTGTAAAGACTGATCACCTTCCAATACTGGATATTACAGTAAGCTTTAAGGCTGGCAGCGCCCGTGATAATGCTTCAAATAACGGTATTGCTTCATTAACTAATCATTTAATGTTAATGGGTTCTGATGGAATCAATGAAGTTGATTTAGCAAATAAATTTTCTGACATTGGGGCCCAATTAGATAGTGGCTTTGATAGAGATAAAAGTTCTTTTAGCCTAAGAACTTTGAAAGAAAACCAAGAAAAAGCAATTCAGCTTTTTAATTTAGTTTTACATAAACCAAATTTTAATAAAGGTATTATGGATCGAGAAAAGAAAAAGTATCTTGCCTCAATTCGTCAAGGTGAAACTGAACCAGCAACTATAGGTTCAAAAGCTTTCATGAAAACCATCTACGGAAATCATCCATACGGCCTACCAATGTCTGGAAAGGTTGATTCGATTCAAAAAATTACATCTTCTCAACTCAAAGAATTTTATGATAATTTCTATTTATCTAATCAGGCGGCCATAGTAATTGTAGGTGACACTGATGTTAAAACTGCCAAAGATATTTCTTCAAAAATAAGTTCCGGGCTCCCAAAAAATTTAAAAAGTTCTTTTTACGCAAAGGTTGAAAAAACTGAAAAGAAAAATATAAATATTCCTCATCCATCAGCTCAAGCTCATCTTTATTTTGGAACACCTATTATGAAGAGGGGCGACCCCGATTTCTTCCCTTTATATGTCGGCAACTATATTCTTGGTGGTGGTGGATTTGTTTCGAGACTTACAACTGAAGTAAGAGAAAAAAAAGGCTTAGTTTATAGCGTTTACAGTTATTTTATGCCTTTCCTTGAAAATGGCCCTTTTCAGGTCGGACTCCAAACATCAAAAGATCAAATCGAACAAGCATTAAATTTAGTAAAAATTACGGTTAAAGAATTCATTGATAATGGACCTACTGATAGTGAGTTAGAAGCGGCAAAAAGTAATCTGATTGGTGGCTTTCCTTTAAGATTAGAAAGCAATAAAAAAATTGTTGAATATATATCTATGATGGCCTTTTATGATTACCCAATAGATTATCTTGATACTTTTTCTGACAACGTAAACGCGGTGACTGTGAATCAAATTAGAGAAGCATACAAGAAACGCGTTAATATAGATGATTTTACAACTGTGATTGTTGGGATTGAGTAAGACTAAAAAAAATGTTGTAAAGTTAATCGGAGGTAATTGGAAACGAAAAAATATTTTTTTTCATGACAACCAGGGGCTGAGACCAACTCTCGGAAGAGTAAGAGAAACACTATTTAACTGGCTAAACCAAGATTTAACCAACAAAGCTTGTTTGGATTTGTTCGCAGGCACTGGGGCGCTTGGTTTTGAAGCCTTATCTAGAAATGCAAGCTCTTGTATATTTGTAGAAAAAAATAAAGAAAGTTTTACGGAGTTAACTAAAAATAAAGAATCTTTGAATGCTGATAAAGCGATAATCCTTCATTGTCCAGCAAATATTTTCTTAAAAAGTAATACAAAAAAATTCGATGTTATCTTTTTTGACCCGCCATTTATGAGCAAAGATGACTATGACTTATTAGACAGCTTAGTCTATCATCTTAAACCAAATGGACACATCTATATGGAATCAGATAGTAAATATTCAAGTGAAATCTTAAAAATTATTAAAAGTTCCATAGCTGGGAAGGTATACTTTTATCTTTTATCGAAGAGTTAACTATGATTGGTCTCTATCCAGGTAGTTTTGACCCAATAACTTTGGGACATGAGGATATTATTAATAGAGCAGTAAAGATATGCAATAAATTAGTGGTTGCAGTCTCGCAAGACAATCAAAAATCTGCCTTCTTATCATCTGAGCAAAGAATTAATTTAATTAAATCTATTTATAAAAATTATACGAATATTGAAGTTATATCATATCAAGGATTAACTACTGAATTTGCAAAAAAAATCGACGCAGATTTTATTATTAAAGGTTTGCGAAACCCAAGTGACTTTGTTGTTGAATCTCAAATGGCTCAACTCAATAAAGTATTGCTTGACGAAGTGGAAACCATTTTTCTAGATTCATCTGATCAATTACGTTCTATTTCATCTTCATTTGTTAAACAAATCTACCATTTGGATGGTGATATTTCTCAGTTTGTCTCAGCCAAAACTTTAAAACTTTTATCTGAACTCAAATAATCTATGGCCTTATTAATTACAGATGAATGCATAAATTGTGATGTTTGTGAGCCAGAATGCCCAAATAAGGCGATTTATCAAGGTATTGAAATTTTTGAAATTAAACCAAAGTTATGCACTGAATGTGTCGGGCATTTTGACATTCCCCAATGTGCAGAGGTATGCCCAGTGGCTTGCATTGCTAAAGACCCAAATAATAAAGAAACGAAAAAACAGTTATTAAATAGATTTTATAAATTAATTACAAAAGATAATTTAATTAAAGATTAAAAATATCTTTAAGCTAAAGGAACCTTATGCGAATTTTACATACTATGATTAGAGTTAATAATCTTGATGAATCAATTATGTTTTATAAAAATTTTTTTGGTATGAAGGTTTTAAGAAAACAAGATTACCCAAAAGGTAAATTTTCTTTAGCTTTTATTGGTTATGGCGAAGAAGAATCAAGCACTGTTATAGAGCTAACCTACAATTGGGATACCATTAAATATGATCATGGTAATGCATTTGGGCATATCGCTCTGGAGGTAGATGATGCATATGAAACATGTGCTGAAATAAAGAAAAAGGGAGGTAAAATTTTAAGAAATCCTGGACCTATGATGCATGGCACAACTGTTATAGCATTTATAGAAGATCCCAATGGATACAAAATTGAATTGATTCAAAAGGGTACATTTTAGGATTCAAGCAAAAAAATCTTTTACTTTATCAAGCCACGTTTCTGATCTGGGGCTATGTTTACCTGAGTCAACTTGGTTTAATTTTTCCAGTTCTTTAAGTAATTTCTTTTGATTTTCATTTAGGCGAACAGGAGTCTCGACCACAACATGGCAATGAAGGTCACCATACTGGCTTTCTCTTATTGGTTTGATACCCTTCCCACGAAGACGAAATACTGCTCCACTTTGTGTTTCTGCAGGAATCTTAATTTTAGCACTTCCATCTAAAGTAGGTACCTCAATCTCGCCTCCTAATGCCGCAATTGAAAAGCTAATTGGCATTTCACAATGTAAATTTCCACCATCTCGTTCAAATATTTCATGTTTTTTAAGACTAATAACAACATATAAATCTCCGGATGGACCACCATTAACCCCAGCTTCTCCCTCTCCACTAAGTCTTATACGATCTCCATCATCAACGCCCGCAGGAATTTTGACTGATAAAGTTTTGGTCTCTTGAACACGTCCAGTCCCATTACAATCTGGACAAGGATCTTTAATAATTTGACCAGTCCCATTACAATCTGGACAAGTTTGTTGAACGGAAAAAAATCCTTGTTGCATTCGTATTTGTCCTGTGCCTTGACATCTACCACATGTTGAAGGAGAGGTTCCTTTTTTTGCTCCAGTTCCAGAGCATGATTTACAAACACTCATCACAGGTATTTTAATTTTGGTTTCCGTACCTTTGTAAGCTTGATCTAAACTAACCTCCATGTTGTAACGTAAGTCTGCACCGCGATAAACATTAGAGCGTTGGTTTGATCTACCGCCACCAAAAATATCGCCAAAAATATCACCAAAGGCATCACCAAAATCACTAAAATCACCAGCGCCACCTCCACCCATATTTTGATTTACACCAGCATGACCGAATTGATCATATGCAGCTCTTTTTTGACTATCTGAGAGGATATCGTATGCTATTTTAGCCTCTTTAAAACTGGCTTCAGCATTTGGGTTATCAGGGTTTCTGTCAGGATGATGCTTCATAGCGAGCTTTTTAAAAGCTTTTTTTATTTCATCATCCGATGCTCCTCGGTTAATACCAAGAACTTCGTAGTAATCTCTTTCTTGCGCCATTTAGGAATTCATATAGGACCATTAAAGGTCCTATATCTTATGTTTATTTATCGGATTTTGCTTCTTTCTTATCTTCTTTCTTTACTTCTTCAAAATCAGCGTCAACTACCTCAGCATCCACTGTTTTTTCTTTTGGATTATCACCAGCTGCTTCAGATTGTTTTCCGGCTTGTTGTTTGGCTTGTTCCTCAGCATACACTTTTTCACCAAGTTTTTGCGAGGCTTCAGCTAAAACTTTATTTTTGGCTTCTATCTCATCTTTATTATCTGACTTGATAGCTTCCTCCAGACCTTTTATGGCATCTTCGATACCTTTTTTCTCTTCATCAGATAATTTGTCCTGATGTTCTTTCATGGTTTTTTGAACTGAGTGAATCATTGCTTCAGCCGAATTCTTAGCATCTACTAACTCCTTCACCTTTTTGTCCTCGTCAGCAAATTTCTCAGCATCTTCTTCCATTTTCTTAATTTCATCTTCAGATAGACCACCATTGGCCTTAATGGTAATTTTATTTTCTTTACCTGTAGCCTTATCTTTTGCGTTGACGTGTAATATACCATTTGCATCAATATCAAAAGAAACTTCAATTTGTGGAGTTCCTCTAGGTGCCGATGGAATATCAGTTAAATTAAATTGCCCTAAACTTTTATTGCCAGTGGCAACTTCTCTTTCACCCTGTAAGACGTGAATGGTTACAGCACTCTGATTATCCTCTGCAGTTGAGAATACCTGTGATGCCTTAGTAGGGACGGTAGTATTTTTCTTTATGAGTTTTGTCATCACACCACCAAGTGTCTCAATACCTAAACTTAATGGAGTAACATCAAGTAATAAGACATCTTTCACATCGCCTTGAAGAACACCACCTTGGACGGCAGCTCCAACCGCAACAGCCTCGTCTGGGTTAACATCTTTCCTTGGGTCAACACCAAATATTTCTTTTACTTTTTCTTGCACCTTAGGCATTCTAGTTTGACCACCAACTAAAATTACATCAGCAATATCAGACGCTGCTAAACCTGAGTCTTTCAATGCTGTTTCACAAGGGGCAATTGTTCTTTGTATCAAGTCATCGACGAGCGATTCAAACTTAGCTCTTGTTAATTTGACCACCAAGTGTTTTGGCCCTGATGAATCCGCTGTGATATAAGGCAAATTAACCTCAGTTTGCACGCTGCTTGAAAGCTCTATTTTTGCCTTTTCTGCAGCCTCTTTAAGCCTTTGTTTGGCGAGTATATCTTTTGTAAGATCTACACCATTTTCTTTTTTAAATTCATCAGATAAAAAATCGATAATTCTATTGTCGAAGTCCTCACCACCAAGGAAAGTATCACCATTGGTAGATAAAACTTCAAACTGATGCTCACCATCAACACTACTAATCTCAATGATGGAAACATCAAAAGTTCCTCCACCTAAGTCATAAACTGCAATTTTTCTATCACCTTCTTTTTTATCTAATCCAAAAGCAAGAGCTGCAGCAGTTGGCTCATTAATTATTCGCTTCACCTCTAATCCAGCAATTCGTCCAGCATCTTTTGTTGCTTGACGTTGGCTATCATTAAAATATGCTGGTACTGTAATAACAGCTTCTGAAACAGATTCACCGAGATAATCTTCAGCAGTTTGTTTCATTTTGCGCAGAATTTCAGCAGATATTTGCGGGGGAGCCATTTTTTCATTATTGACCGCAACCCAAGCATCTCCGCTATCTGCCTTGGTTATTTCATAAGGCATCAATTCAATATCTTTTTGCACTTCTTTTTCATCAAATTTTCTACCGATCAATCTTTTGACTGCATACAGGGTATTTTTTGGATTTGTAACTGCTTGTCTTTTAGCAGGGGCACCAACTAAGATTTCCCCACCATCTTGATAAGCTATGATTGAAGGGGTAGTTCTTGCTCCCTCTGCATTTTCAATCACTTTTGGTTTACCATTTTCCATTACAGAAACACAAGAATTTGTAGTTCCTAAATCAATTCCAATAATTTTTGACATTTTGGTTATTTCCTTAAAAATATTTGTTAACGTTTAAATTGGGGCAAATTCCTTTTTTTCAAGCCCATAATAATTTATTTAGCTTTTGAAACTGTTACCAAGGCCGGTCTTAATACTCTGTCATTAAGCTTGTAGCCTTTTTGCATTACATTTAAAATTTTGTTTGCCTCACCCTCTGTTTCAATCATGGTCATTGCCTGATGGAAATTAGGATCGAATGTCTCTTCCTCTGGATTAATTTCCTCAATATTAAACTTAGCAAAGATATTAAGAAGTTGTTTTGAGGTAAGATCTATTCCATCCTTGTAACTTTCTAATGAGGCTTTTTCAATTGTTAGTGCAGCATCTAAACTGTCTTTAACTAATAATATTTCTTGACAAAATTTTTCTACCGCAAATTTCCTAGCCTTCTCTATATCTTCCAATGCACGTTTTCTTGCATTTTCAGATTCTGCTTTTGAGTAAAGTATAGATGCTTCCAGATCTTTAATTTGCTCTTTAAGCTCTTGTAATTTTTTTTCATCAACCTTACTCTCTTTTTTAGTTGATTGTTTTGTTTCTTTTTTAGCCATAGTTTTTATTTAATAAAAGTTAATACAAAAATAATATGGAGATTAATATGAAATTTTCAAGGGAATAAATATTTTTTTATTAAATTTGACTTAGGGTGTTGCTTTAAATGATAATGGCAGGCTCTTAATGAAAATAAAATTTAATTGATTATGAAGTCACTAATTGAAGAAATTACCCAAAGAATTGAAGAAAAAAGCAAACCTACCAGAGAAGCCTATCTAGCAAGAATAGATGGCATGAAAAATCGAACAAGAGGTGCAGATCGCCTAGGTTGCGCAAATGTAGCTCATGCTATTGCTGCTTTACCGCAAGATGATAAGTTAAAGATAGTGGAAAAAAAATCTCCAAATATTGGAATTGTTACTGCTTATAACGATATGTTATCAGCTCATAAACCATATGAAGATTATCCTAAGTTTATACGTCAAGTAGCAGCATCTTACGGCGCAACTGCCCAAGTTGCTGGAGGAGTTCCAGCGATGTGTGATGGTGTTACTCAAGGCGAACCTGGAATGGAATTAAGTCTTTTTTCTAGGGATAATATTGCCATGGGAGCAGCAATTGGATTATCTCATGATGTTTTTGATGGCGCATTAATGCTTGGTATTTGCGATAAAATAGTCCCCGGCCTTCTTATAGGAGCACTTCATTTTGGCCACTTACCGACTATTTTTGTTCCTGCAGGACCCATGTCAACTGGAATAGATAATACAAGCAAATCAAAAGTTAGAGAAAAATATGCTCAGGGTCAAGTTGGAAGAGATGAGCTTCTTAAATCAGAGTCCTCAGCATACCATGGAGAGGGAACTTGTACTTTTTATGGAACAGCTAATAGCAACCAAATGCTAATGGAAGCAATGGGCTTACATATTCCTGGTTCTGCATTTATCCACCCTCATGACGGTACAAGAAAAGCATTAACTGAAGAAGCAGTAAAACAGTTGGTAACTAATATAAATCAGGAGCAAATTCAACCAATAGGAGAGCTGGTAAATGAAAAAGTTATTATCAATGCTATGGCCGCACTATTGGCAACAGGTGGCTCAACAAATCATTTGATTCATTGGGTTGCGATAGCCCACGCTGCAGGTATTATTATTGACTGGTCTGATTTTCATGACTTGGCCAAGGTTATTCCATTATTAGCTAGTGTTTATCCAAATGGTAAGGCAGACGTAAATGAATTTCAAAAAGCGGGTGGCCCTGCTTTTGTTATAAGAGAATTACTAAATAGTGGATGTATGCATTCCGATGTCCTTACTGTTGCTTCCGAAGGAATATATGAATATACAAAATTACCTATAATTAAAAAAGATAAATTATCCTGGTCTGATTTGCCAGATAAAAGTGGGGATGAGTCCATTGTTAGAAAAGCAGAAAATCCTTTTAGTGAAACTGGTGGATTAAGACTCTTGAAGGGAAATATTGGTCGATCAGTGATGAAGATCTCAGCAGTTCCAGAAGATAGGTACTTAATAGAAGCTCCAGCTATGATATTCAGTAGTCAAGAGGAGCTTTTAAATGCTTTTAACGATGGAAAACTTGATCGTGACTTTATAGCGGTTGTTCGTTTCCAGGGACCAAAATCTAATGGTATGCCTGAATTACACAAGTTAACACCTCCGTTATCAATTATTCAAAATAAAGGGTTTAAGGTAGCAATAGTTACAGATGGAAGAATGAGTGGAGCATCTGGAAAAGTACCAGCTGCTATACATATGAGTCCAGAGGCATCAGCCGGTGGTGCAATAGGAAAAATTCAAGAAGGAGATATGATTAGATTGAACGCAACTGTTGGTACATTAAATGTTATGGTGGATGAAGATGTTTGGAACCAAAGAACAGTTGAAATAATGACAAAAGAGCAAAAGCTATCTAATAGACATGGAATTGGTAGAGAGCTTTTTGGGAACATGAGAAAAAATGTTTTATCTGCCGAAGAGGGCGCAATTACTTGGATGAATTAAAGAATATTTTATGAAAACAATTGAATTAATAGAATATGGACCAGTTATACCGGTTATTGTCATTAATAATGTTGATGAGGCGGTTCCTATAGCAGAGGCACTTGTTCAGGGGGGCATTAAAGTTTTAGAGGTTACTCTTCGATCAGAGTGTGCGTTAGAGGCAATTGAGCAGATCGCTACAAAAGTCCCATCTGCGATCGTTGGAGCTGGAACTTTAAGAACAGATGCAGATGCCACTAATGCTAAAATCGCTGGAAGTCAGTTTGCTGTTAGTCCTGGTTACACCCATGCAATGGGAGCAATATGTAAGCATGTCGACCTCCCACTTTTACCTGGCGTATCAACTGGAAGTGAAGTTATGGAGGCAAATAATGACGGTTTTGATTTTTTAAAGCTTTTTCCAGCTGTTGCAGTAGGAGGAATAAACCTGCTTAAAGGTTTTAATGGACCTTTTTCAAATATCCAATTTTGCCCAACAGGAGGTATCACAATTGATTCAGCTCCTGAGTTTTTAAAGTTACCCAATGTTCCAGTTTGTGGGGGAACATGGCTTACCCCAAAGCATTTAGTTGAAGGTAAAAAATGGGATGAAATATCTAAATTAGCAAAAGCAGCCAGCAGCCTCTAATAAATTTATGATAAATCTTGATCATTATCAAACTATTATCTTTGATTGTGATGGAGTCATTCTTAATTCTAATTTCCAGAAAATTGAAGCATACCGAAATGCAGCATTGGAATTTGGTGCAAGTAAAGAACAGGCAGAATCGTTAGTGCAACACCATGTTGCCTTAACTGGTATTTCCCGCTACGTAAAATTTGAATATTTTTTAATTCATATTCTTAAGCAAAAAGTAACAGAAAAAAATATGAATAAATTAATTCAAAGTTTAAATAAAAATGTAGTCAAACTTCTTAAATCATGCGAGGTGGCAAAAGGATTGGATAAATTAAGGGAATCTACTTTAGATAAAAAATGGATAGTTGCTTCAGGAGGTGATCAGCAAGAGGTAAGATTTTTGTTCGCTGATAAAAAAATTGATCATTTATTTGGTGATGGAATTTATGGAAGTCCTCGATCAAAACATGAGATTTTTGAGCAAGAGTTAAAAGATATTTCCTGGTATCCAGCACTTTTTCTTGGTGATTCACTTTATGATATTCAAACTGCAAAAAAATATGATGTTGATTTTTTATTTGTAAGTGATTGGACAGATTTAAAAGATTGGAAGAAAATTTGCGCGGAATACGATGTATCAGCCATCAAGAACATCCAAGCATTAATGAATATAAAAGTCTAATTAATATCTTTAATGATATTACTTGAACTTCTTCCCGCTAAAAGCTCTATTAATTTTACCTTTCCTCCCCATTTTGTAACTTCTTTATGCCCAACTACTTCAGTTAGCTTGTAGTCGCTTCCTTTAATAAGAAAGTTTGGTTTAATCCTTTGAATAAGTTTGATTGGAGTCTCCTCATCAAAAATAATGACAGCATCTACCGCCTCCAGGCTTGATAAAACACGCGCTCTATCTTCTTGGTTTATGATAGGACGTTTATCACCTTTTATTTTTTTCACAGAGCTGTCTGAATTGAGTCCTAGAATAAGGAAGTCAATATTGTTTTTTGCTTGTTCAAGATAAGTAACATGCCCTGCATGAAGAATATCAAAACAACCATTAGTGAATCCAATTTTTAAATCTTTAGCCCTTAAATTTTTTAGTAAACCGTCTAGTTTATTAAAGGAAATAATCTTGTGAATTTGTAAAGTCTGTTCCATATCAATTTCATTGATAATTTCGTGACCTTCAATTGCCACTGTTCCAACTTTACCGATTGCAACTCCTGCTGCAATATTTGCTAACTCTAAAGATTTATGGGTGGTTAATTTACCAATTAAACCTGCAGCAAGGGTTGCAATAACCGTGTCTCCAGCTCCAGAGACATCAAAAACCTTTTTTAATTTAGTTGCGGGGATGACGTCTATTTTTCTAGAGCTAACCAATTTAATGCCTTGATCCCCTTGAGTCATAGCGATATTTTCTATGTCAAATTTTATACATATTTTTTTGAGTTGTTTTTCTAACAGGTCCTCATCGGGTTCAACTAGATTGGAAAGTATAAAGGCCTCTTTCTTGTTTGGAGTTAATATCGATGCCCCTGCATATTTTTTTATATCATTTCCTTTTGGATCTACCAGGATAGGAATATTAATTTTTTTTGCTTGCTTGATAATTTTCTGGGTTAAATTTTCTGTTAAAAACCCTTTGGCATAGTCAGAAAGGATAATAATAGATGGTTTTTTATTAATAAGATTTAGTATTTTTTTGATTTGATTTGCCGATAAAGAAATATTAGTATCTTCATCGTCGACTCTAACAATTTGTTGATGACCGGCAATAATCCTTGTTTTAGTAGTGGTGGATAGAGTGGATTTTATTAATCCCTTCTGACCAATGGTATTTTTTTTTAATAATCTTTTTAACGCTTCCCCATTTTGATCATTTCCTACTACCCCGCTTAAAACAGTTTTTATTCCAAGGCCAATTAAATTAGCCGCAACATTTGCTGCCCCTCCCATCCGAAAGGATTCACTCTTTTTTTCCACAACAGGAACAGGAGCTTCGGGAGATGTTCTATTTACTTCACCAAAAATATATTTATCAAGCATTACATCGCCAACAACAAGAGCCCATTTACCTTTGGAGTTAAATTTGTTAGTAATAATATCTTTATTAGTTTGTTTCATAATAAAGTCTCATAAATTTTATAATAAATTTAAGCATATTGATCAGGTTGTAAAAGATAATTCTGAACATAATCAGAAACACCTTCAAGAAGATTGTTGAATTTTAAATCATACCCAGAATTTCTGAGTTGTTTAATATCCGCTTCAGTATAGTATTGGTATTTATTTTCTAAGTCTTTGGGCATATCGACATATTTTATATGTGAATCTGGCTCTTTTAAATTAATCAACAATGCGTTAGCTAAATCTTTAAAAGATTGAGCTTGTCCAGTCCCTATATTATACAACCCAGATTTATTTGAGCTTTCCAATAAATGAAAAATGCATCGTACTGCATCTTTTACATAAATAAAATCTCGAAGTTGCATTCCATCTTTATATTCGGGATTTTTGCTTTTAAACAATCTTACTTCACCATCTTTTTTGAATTGGTTGAAAGCATGATAAACAACGCTTGCCATCCTACCTTTATGATATTCATTTGGCCCATAAACATTAAAAAATTTCAACCCAAACCATTTAGGTGGTTTGGGAAGATTTTGTTGCAATTGATTTTGAACCCACATATCAAAAAAGTGTTTCGAATAACCATAAGCATTTAAAGGTTTATAATTTAGTAGGGCATCACTATTGTCTTTGTAGCCAAATTCTCCATTACCATAAGTAGCCGCTGAGCTTGCATAAATAAGAGGCACTTGATTAGCCGATGCCCAATCCCATAAAAATTGGCTATACCGGATATTAGATTTCAATAAATTATTAAAATTATTTTCCGTGGTGGCACTTATTGCACCCATATGAATGATAGCCTCAATTTGGCTATTGCTTTTAAGATAATTTGGTAATTCATTCTTACCAATTAAATCAATAAAATCTCGTTTACTAATATTTTTTTCTTGCTCAGGCACTAAGAATTCATCGACTATGACAAATTGCTTTTTATTAAGAATTGTATTTAGATGCCATGCAATCATACTTCCAATCATGCCTGCCCCACCAGTTAAAATAATCATAGAGAACTTTTAACTTTTTTAGCTTGATTAATGGTAGTTTGCGATTCTTTTTTTTGTTTGCTAGGGGACCAACTTGAATCTATCCAACCTTGCATATGGGAATGTACTATTTCTTGCATAGCTTGAACCCACTCATCGTTATCATTTAGCGCTGGAATGTAGCTATATTTAGTCCCGCCATTCTCTTTGAATATTTCCATGCCTTCCATATTAATTTCTTCTAATGTTTCCAAACAATCACTGGAAAAGCCTGGACAGATTACATGTACATTTGCTTCTTTCGCTTTACCAAGATCAGCAATCACCTCAGAAAAATAGGGCTTCAACCATTCAGCTTTCCCAAATCTCGATTGGAAGCAAATTTTATATTGGTTCTCTTTGAGCTTAAGTGCCTTTGCTAAAAGTCTACCAGTTTTGTGGCACTCACAATGATAAGGGTCACCTTGCATTAATGATCTAAAGGGAACGCCATGAAAGCTCATAACTAGCTTAGATGGTTTACCAAATCTTCCCCAATGCTTTAATACAGAATGCTTTAATGCTTCTATGTAAGCTGGGTGGTCATGATAATTTCTGATGGTTCGTATTTCTGGAGTATTTCTAGTTCGAAGCAGTACTCTCCATAAACTATCCATTGCGGAGGCAGATGATGAAGCTGCATACTGAGGATAAAGTGGAAACAGAAGAATTTTTGTACAATTCTTTGCTCTTAATTTATTAAATGCAGAGGCCATGGACGGATTACCATAACTCATACCTAATTCAACCTCAACCGGTTGCTTGATAGATTTTTTTAAATTTTTTTGCAAAAGTTTTTTTTGTTTTTTTGCATTTACAAGGAGAGGGGAGCCCTGGGAGGTCCATATCTGTTGGTATTTTTTTGCCGATGCTCGAGGTCTAATTACCAAAATAATACAGTGTAAAATCCAACACCAAATAAATCGTGGTATTTCAACAACTCGCCTATCCATTAAAAATTGTCCAAGGTATTTTCGAAGAGACTTTGCATCTGGCGCATCTGGTGTCCCCAGATTAGCTAAAATGACACCAATTTTAGAAGGGTCTCCATGCTTATACTTCGGCTCATTATTATAAAAATTCACTGAATAAATACCTTTACTTGATTGATTTTCCTAGTAGTTTAGCAGTGATATCAACAATTGGAATTACTCTCTCATATGCCATTCTAGTGGGACCAATAACTCCTAGCATTCCAAGTATTTCTCCATCTGCCTCATAAGGAGCGGTAATTACACTGCACTCATCTAGAGCTTGATATCCTGATTCCTCCCCTATAAAAATTTGAATACCGTCGGCATTATGACTGCTTTCAAGTAAATTAAGAAGGGCAGATTTTTTTTCAAATATTTCCAGAATTTTTTTTATACTTGCAACATTTTGTGATAGTTCAGCAGTTTCTAAAAGCTTTGATTGGCCGGACATTATTAAATGATCGTCATCACTATCATTCGTTGAGGTAACGATAGCAGAAGACATAAGGTCCGATATATCTCCTTTCATATTTTTTAAATCATTGAGCAGTTTCTTTTTTGCCCCTTCCATTGAAAAACCACTAAACTCTTTATTAAAATAATTTGAGGCTTCAACTAGTTTTTCCTTATCATAATTATGTTTGGTGTAAAGCACTCTATTTTGTACATTGCCATCATCCGTCACAATAATAACTAAAACTCTTTTTTCGGAAAGGCTTAAAAATTCTATATGTTTATATTGTATTTTTTTTGCTTTTGGAATCATTACTACACCAGCAAACTTGGTTAATTCCGAGAGGGTATTTGCTGCTGAGTTCATTAAATGTTTTTTGTCAGAGAGGACCAGTTGTTTTTGTAATGAAGAAATTTCAAATTCGTTCAGAGACTGAACGGTTACAAGGCTGTCCACGAAAAGCCTATATCCCTTATTTGTAGGGATTCTCCCAGCAGAGGTATGTGGACTAGATACGAAGCCTGCATCTTCAAGATCTTTCATTATATTTCTAATTGTTGCTGGACTCAGATCAAGATTGGATGAGCTGGATAAAGTCTTTGAGCCCACGGGGCTTCCATCACTTATGTGGTGATTGATAAGGGTTTTAAGTAATTTCTGGGCTCTACTATCAAGGTCCATTATAATTTTTTATTCGTTAATTTTGGGCGGATGCTTTAAAATATATATTTAATGTATTTTACTAATTCAATTCTAATATAGCTAGGCTATTTATATAAATATGAAAGCTTTTAATAAAATTGCCGTCATTGGCAAATATCCTTCAATAGAAGAATCATCTGATATTCACGATCAATTAATACAATTAGTTGGTCATCTAAGTCAGAAGCCTTTTGAGTTATACATTGAAGAAAAGACACAGAAGCAAATTAATCTTGATGGGGTCCAATCTATTGCATTAAAAGACATTGGCTCTAAAGTTGATCTTGCAATTATTGTTGGTGGAGATGGAACTTTGATAGGCGTTGCAAGAAATATGGTCCACTCAGATACTCCGCTTATTGGAGTCAACCAAGGTCGATTTGGCTTCCTTGCTGATTTAAATACCAACAGTATGTTTTCCAATATTGACACTATCCTAAATGGTGAGTTTATCGAAGACAAAAGAATGCTGATTAACACAAAAATTATGAGGGGTAATAAAAAAGTTTATGAATCACTCTCTCTTAACGACGTGGTTATTAAAAGTGGAGTGCGGCTTATTGAATTGGATGTAATAATAAACGATGCATTTGTGCATAGACAAAGATCAGACGGTATAATTGTAAGTACTCCTACTGGAACAACCGCTTACGCATTATCAGCAGGCGGCCCAATTCTTCATCCCAATTTAGATGCAATATCGATTGTACCTATCAGCCCACATACATTGAGTAATAGGCCAATTGCAGTTAATGCTGGAAGCCAAATAAATATCAAAATTATCAATATGAATGAAGCCTATGCAAGTATTGATGGACAAATTAAATTTCCTTTAGATATCAGAGATGTGATTCAAATAAGCAAGGCAAAAGAATCTATTTCAATTCTTCATCCTAAAGATTATTGCTATTTTGAGATGTTGAGAAATAAATTAAACTGGGGCTAATATATATTAAATGCTTGAAACATTATCCATTAAAAATTTTGTGATCGTTGATCAGCTTGAACTAAATTTTAAAAAAGGGTTTAGTGCATTTACGGGAGAAACAGGAGCGGGAAAATCAATCTTGATTGATGCACTATCAATTTGTTTGGGACAAAGAGGTGATATAAGTCTTATTAGGAAGGGAAAAGAAAAAGCTGATATTTCTGCAATGTTTAATATTGATAATAATAACCAAGCAAAATTGTGGTTAGAAGAAAATGAATACGAAATAGAGGATAGTCTTTTACTAAGGCGAATTCTTAGTCTTGATGGAAAATCAAAGGCTTTTATAAATGGCACCCCAACATCTATTGCACAATTAAAACAACTTACTAATAATTTGGTGGATATCTATAGCCAAAATTCACATCATTCCTTACTTAATTTAACAACCCAAAGAGACATCCTAGATAGTTATGCGCAAGCACAAGAACTAACCATAAAGGTTCGAGAGGCTTTTTTATCATGGAATAACCTGCAAAAAGAGTATGAGGCTTTCTTGAAGAATAAAACAGCCTTTACATCTGAGCTTGAAGAATTACAGCAAAAATTTACAGAATATAAAGAGCTTGATTTTAGTGTGGCGAAATGGGAGGAATTACAAGATCGACATAAGGTTCTCAATAATAGTAATGAGCTAATTGTAGGTGTCCAGGAATGTATAAATTATTTAGATGGATCTGAAAATAATTCGCTCAATAATCAACTACATATTCTCAAGAGTAGTTTGGCAGCATTAACAAAACTAGATAAAAATTTATTAGATAAACTAAATATTATAGAAAGTTCATCGATAGAATTTTTAGAACTTTCCCGTGATTTAAATAATTATCTTCATTCCATTGAAGTAAATGAGGCTGAGAAAAATGATATTGAATCCAAAATAGAGTCTACTTTTAATTTTTTGAGAAAATATAAGCTAAATGCAGATGAATTAATGGAGATAAGCAGGCATTGGGAGAATAGGATTAATGACCTTAATCTTCTTGTAAATGAAAAAGATAAGAGTGAAGTGCTTACAAAGGCAAGAGAAAATTATAATAATGTTGCTAAGGAACTGAGTAAAAAAAGGGAAATAGCAAGCAAAAGATTAAGTGATCAAATTACGAATAAATTAAAGGAGCTATCATTTAAAAATGCAAAATTTAAAGTTCATTTGTTAAGTGGTAATCCTACTGTAAATGGAAATGAACAAATTGAATTTCTGATAGCAACTCATCTTGAGGCTGATCTAAGGCCAATTCAAAAAGTCGCATCGGGAGGGGAGTTATCAAGAATAAGTCTTGCGATTAGAGTGTCTTCTATGACTGAGATAGATGTGCCTATTATGATTTTTGACGAGGTGGATGTGGGTATAGGCGGGGGAGTAGCTGAAATTGTTGGAAATTTATTAAAATCGTTAAGTGATTTTAATGACCGTCAAATTTTTGTGATCACTCATCTTCCTCAGGTTGCTGCAAAGTCGAAATACCATTTTAGAGTATCCAAAAATACTATTGCAAAAGAGACAAAAAGTAATATTGAGTTCTTGGAAAACGAAGAGCGGATTCATGAAATTGCAAGAATGCTTGGGGGACTAGACATCACTGCCACTACTTTGGAGCATGCAAAAGAAATATTGGCTAATTGATATTTTTTAGATTACTAGCTATCTCTTGACTTTGTGTGGACAAGCTTTTTTTGCACAATCACCATAAATATAAAGTGAATGTTCAATTATTTTAAAACCTAAATTGTCTGCAACTTCAACTTGAAGTTTCTCAATATCATCATTTCTAAATTCTTCAACATGTCCGCATTGAAGACAGACAATATGATCATGATGTGACTTTTCATTAAGTTCAAATACTGATTTATCACTCTCAAAATGATGTCTAATTAAAATACCAGCTTGTTCAAATTGTGTGAGAACTCGATATATAGTTGCAAGACCTATCTCCTCACTAGTATTTATCATTACTTTGTAGATATCTTCTGCAGAAAGGTGCCTTTCTTTACTGTTTTGAAATATATCAAGTATTTTTATTCTTGGAAGTGTAGCCTTTAATCCTGTCTTTTTAAGCTGGATATGTTCTTCCATAAATTCTCCAAAAATGTAAATTAAAAGTTAATATTCACATGGTATATTATGAATCTTTGCAAATAAACCCTTATTTTCTATGCGATTGTTTTTTTTATTTATTATTGTAATTTTATATGGATGTGCAACACCAGAATTAAATGCACCTATTGTGTATAAAATGGAAATACAACAAGGCAATGAGATTGATAGTGAAATGTTGCTAAAGTTAAAGCCCGGCATGACTAAATCTCAAGTTAAGTTTATTCTTGGAACCCCACTAATTGCAGATAGTTTCCATAAAAATCGTTGGGACTATTTATATGTAATAAATACATACGACAGTACTAAAAATAAGCTTGGGTTTACTGAAAGAAGGCATGTGGTGTTGAATTTCGAGAAAGAATTACTTAAAGCTATTACAGGCGAAGTAATCCCTAGTAAGGGAGATTTAGATGTAAATAAAAAAGAAAAATTAAAAGAACATGTAATAACCAGAGACACGAATAATGCAATGCGAGGTGAAGAAGACTCATGGGTGGATAAAATGAAATTTTGGGAGTCTGATGAGGCCAATGAAACTGATGTTAAAGATTCGCAAAGAAAAGAAATTGACCAAGAAATTAAAAAGGCAGGAGAAACAAAGCAAATGCAGTCTGATAAACAAAATCAAAATAAACCAGACAAAAATAAAGCAGCAGAAAAAACAGAAAATAAAAAGACACCAACAGTAAATGAAGAAATGAAAAAGGAAGAAGATTCTTGGATAGATAAAATGAAATTTTGGGAGTCTGATGAGTCTAAAGAAATTGAAGTAAATGAAATGAAAAAGAAAAAAATTAAAGATAGCATTCAAAATGAGAAAGAGAATCAAAAAGAAAAAATTAGAGAGAAAGTGACTCAAGAGGTTGAAGTTGAAAATAAAATGCTAGATACAAAAGATTCAGTCAATGAAGTTATAAGAAAAGATATTTCTGAAGAAAAGGAAGTAGAACAATTAAAAATTAAAGAAAATGATCTTAAGGAGCAAGCAGAGTCGAAACAAGATATAATTAATAATAAATCAGATGAACCAGATTATTTTGACTTAATGCTAGAAAAAATTGGATTTTAAGACATGAATCACATCCTTAATATTATTGTTGTTGGAGCTACAGGTAAGATGGGCCAAACTTTAATACAGGAGATTCATCATGATAACCAAACAAAATTAGTTGGGGCATTAGATCATGAAAAAGCTAATCACCTCGGAGAGGATGCTGGTTATTTTTGTGGAATCAAAACTGGCATCGTTATACAACCAAAGTTTGATGCCATTTCTGAAAAAGCGGATATTCTCATTGACTTCACAAGACCTGAGGCAAGCAATAATTACATAGACTTATGCCAAAAAAATAAAATTAACTATGTCTTAGGTACAACTGGTTTTTCAGAGGCTGAAAAAGATAACATTGCCAGTGTGGCAAAAAATATTGCAATATGTTTTGCGCCAAACATGAGTATTGGAATAAATCTTTTATTATCACTTGTCGAATCTGCAACTGCAACAATGCACGAAGATTTTGATATTGAAATAATCGAATCCCATCATAAGGACAAGGTAGATGCCCCATCTGGCACTGCACTTAGTTTGGGTGAGTCGGTAGCAAAAAGTTCAGGAAGATCTCTTAAAGAACATGGAACACTTAAACGCACAGGCATCATGCCCCCTCGCAAGCGAAACGAAATTGGATTCTCTGTTATCAGAGGAGGGGACATAGTTGGGGATCATACCGTCTTGTATGCGGGTGACGGCGAAAGAATAGAGTTAACCCATAAAGCGAGCAATAGAAAAACGTTTGCTAAAGGGGCTTTAAGAGCAGCAAAGTTCTTAGCAGATAAAACTAATGGCTTATTCGATATGCAGGATGTTCTGGGCTTAAAACAATAAAAATTATTTCCCAAAATTTAATGTTTTAAATTGCTGTAAATACCTTATTCATTTATAATCTCCTCAGACGGGAGAATTGTATTCACCCGTTTGTTGTATCTAGCTTTAATTACCTTAGGAGTTGTGTTTGTCGCATAAAAAGCCGGCCATCTTAGTGCTTGCAGACGGAACAAAGTTTCGAGGTAATTCAATTGGTGTTGATGGTTATACTGTTGGTGAAGTAGTTTTTAATACCGCCATGACTGGTTACCAAGAAATTCTTACGGACCCATCCTACACTGAGCAATTAGTTTGCCTAACTTATCCTCATATTGGAAATACCGGCATCAATTTGGAAGATATAGAATCTCCCAAAATTAATGCAAGTGGCCTTATCATAAAAGACCTACCTATTTATGCATCCAATTTCAGGAAAAAGTGCACATTAGCCCAATATTGTGAGAATGAAAATCTGGTTGCTATTGCTGACATTGATACTCGTGAATTAACAAGACATATTAGAAAAAATGGTGCACAAGCAGGATGTATATGTGTGTCCGGTCAGGAGGAAAAAGCTTTAGAAATGGCAAGAAAATTTCCAGGATTATCGGGTATGGATTTAGCAAAAGTAGTAACTACATCAAAAAAATATAGTGTTACTGAGGGTGAGTGGTCTTTAGGCTTGGGATATGAAAGTAAACCAAAATCTTTTTTAAAGATTGCAGCTTATGACTTTGGGGTGAAAAAAAATATTTTAAGAATGCTTGTTTCGAGGGGCTGTAAAGTCGAGGTATTTCCTGCAAACTTTCCCATTGAAGATATTCTAAAATCAAAACCTGACGGAGTGTTCTTATCAAATGGGCCAGGCGATCCAGAGCCATGTGATTATGCTATAAAAAATATCAAGATATTACTTGATAAAAAAATTCCTACATTTGGCATATGTTTAGGTCATCAACTGCTTGCAATTGCCGCTGGAGCCAAAACAAAAAAAATGAAATTTGGCCATCATGGAGCAAATCATCCTGTCCAAGACTTACAATCAAAGAAGGTTTTTATTACCAGTCAAAACCATGGTTTCGCAGTTGATGATCAAAATTTACCCAATCAGGTTGAGGTAACCCATCAATCATTATTTGATAACACGATTCAAGGGATTAAGATTAAAAATATTCCTGCTTTTAGTTTTCAGGGTCACCCTGAAGCTAGCCCTGGACCCTCAGAAATGAGTTATCTATTTGATCGTTTTATCAGTTTAATGTTGGATAAAAAGGGTTCATAAAGTGACTAAAAGAACAGATATTAAATCAATTCTTA
This sequence comes from uncultured OM43 clade bacterium, assembly GCA_902558495.1. Classification (GTDB taxonomy): domain Bacteria; phylum Pseudomonadota; class Gammaproteobacteria; order Burkholderiales; family Methylophilaceae; genus BACL14. The sequence continues at coordinate 51,665 of CACEEB010000003.1, forward strand.
TTATAGGGGCTGGCCCAATTGTTATCGGACAGGCATGTGAGTTTGATTATTCCGGGGCACAGGCATGTAAGGCGCTGATGGAAGAAGGCTATAGAACTATATTAGTAAATTCAAATCCCGCCACTATTATGACCGATCCTAATCTGGCTGATTCCACTTACATAGAGCCTATCCAATGGCAAATGCTAGCTAAGATAATTGAGAAAGAGCGACCTGATGCTTTGCTACCTACTATGGGTGGCCAAACTGCGTTAAATTGTGCGCTAGATTTAGATAAGCATGGGGTACTTAAAAAATTCGATGTGGAGTTGATTGGTGCCTCAAAAGAAGCTATTGATAAGGCAGAAGATAGACAAAAATTTAAAGAGGCAATGAGCAGTATTGGATTAGGATCAGCTAAATCTGCAATTGCGCATAGCATGGAAGAGGCTATTCAAGTTCAAGCATCAATTGGTTTCCCAGCCATTATTCGTCCCTCCTTTACGATGGGTGGTAGTGGAGGAGGGATTGCCTATAACAAAGAAGAGTTTATTTTAATTTGTGAAAGAGGTTTAGATGCCTCCCCAACAGATGAACTCCTTATTGAAGAGTCACTCCTTGGTTGGAAAGAATTTGAAATGGAGGTAGTTCGAGATTCCAATGATAATTGCATAATCATTTGTTCAATTGAAAATTTAGATCCCATGGGAGTTCATACTGGAGATTCAATTACTGTTGCACCTGCTCAAACCTTAACAGATAAAGAATATCAAATCATGAGAAATGCATCGATTAATGTTTTGAGAGAGATTGGAGTAGATACAGGTGGTTCTAATGTGCAGTTTGCAATCAATCCTGATGATGGAAGGATGGTTGTAATTGAAATGAACCCAAGAGTTTCGCGATCATCGGCATTGGCTTCTAAAGCAACCGGGTTCCCTATTGCAAAAATTGCTGCAAAATTAGCCATAGGCTTTACACTTGATGAACTGAAGAATGATATTACCGGGGGTCTTACCCCCGCTTCTTTTGAACCATCTATTGACTATGTAGTTACCAAAATTCCACGTTTTGCTTTTGAAAAATTTCCACAAGCGGACTCAAGACTGACTACTCAAATGAAGTCAGTTGGAGAAGTTATGGCGATGGGAAGAACCTTTCAAGAATCTTTTCAAAAAGCTTTAAGAGGTCTGGAGATTGGTGTTGATGGGTTGGTAGAATTTTCAGATAATCGTGATGAAATTATCAAGGAGTTAAGAGAGTGTGGGCCCAATAGGATTTGGTTTGTTGCTGATGCATTTCGAGCTAAATTAACCGTTGATGAAATATTCCAGCACTCGAAGATTGACCCATGGTTTTTATACCAAATTAAAGATATTGTTGATAAAGAGAACATAATCAAAGAGGATTCATTAAAACAAATAGATAAGACTTTTCTTCAAAAATTAAAACAATCAGGTTTTTCTGACAGCAGAATTGCATTGCTTGCCTCCACTGATGAACGTTCAATAAGAGAATTACGCAAAAAAAATAACATTCACCCTGTATATAAGAGAGTGGATACTTGTGCTGCAGAATTTGAGACTAAAACCGCTTATCTCTACTCAACCTACGAGGATTTTTGTGAGTCGGAACCGACAAAAAAACGAAAAGTTATTATCCTAGGTGGAGGACCTAATAGGATTGGACAAGGCATAGAGTTTGATTATTGCTGTGTTCATGCAGCGCTTGCTTTAAGAGAAAGTGGTTTTGAAACAATCATGGTTAATTGCAATCCCGAAACTGTATCCACTGACTACGATACATCTGATAGGCTATACTTTGACCCTGTTACCTTGGAAGATGTTTTAGAAATTGTTTCTAAGGAGAATCCTTGGGGGGTTATCGTGCAGTATGGTGGTCAAACCCCACTGAAACTTGCCAAAGGTTTAGAGGCGGAGGGAGTTCCTATTATTGGAACGCTCCCAGATGATATTGATGCTGCTGAGGATCGTGAGCGTTTTCAAAGTATTTTAAATAATTTAAAACTTAAACAACCCCCTAATAAAACGGCGCGAGACCCAGACGAGGCCTTGTTTCTTGCTGAGGAAATTGGTTATCCGTTGGTAGTAAGACCAAGCTATGTATTGGGTGGCCGTGCTATGGAAATTGTGCATGAAAAAAATGACCTAGAGCGCTACATGCGAGAGGCAGTAAAGGTTTCCAATGAATCGCCTGTGCTTCTTGATAGATTTTTAAATGATGCCTTGGAGGTGGATGTGGATGCTATATCTGATGGCGAACAGATTGTAATTGGTGGGATTATGGAGCATATCGAACAAGCCGGAGTGCATTCCGGAGATTCAGCCTGCTCACTTCCGCCACATAGTTTGTCAAGCAGCATTCAAAAATCAATAATTGATCAAACCAAAAAAATGGCAAAAGCACTCAATGTGAAGGGATTAATGAATGTACAGTTTGCTATCCAAGGAGAAAATATTTTTGTTTTGGAGGTTAATCCAAGAGCATCAAGAACTGTGCCATTTGTCTCCAAGGCTATAGGAAAACCGTTAGCTAAGATAGCAGCAAATGCAATGGCGGGTATAAGTTTGAAAGAGCAAAAATTCACTAAAGAATTAACTCCCGATTTTTTCTCAGTTAAAGAGGCTGTCTTTCCTTTTATTAAATTTCCAGGGGTAGATACAATCTTGGGACCTGAAATGAAATCTACAGGCGAGGTTATGGGGGTTGGTAAAACCTTTGCTGAAGCCTTTATTAAATCCCAATTGGGAGCTTCTGTGGTGCTGCCCGAAAAAGGCAAGGCATTTTTAAGTGTCCGTAAGGAGGATCATGAAAATGTTATTGATATTGCATTATCCCTATCTCAATTAGGCTTTAAAATTGTTGCAACCAAAGGAACTGCTGCAACCATTAAAAAACATGATATTGAGGTCGAGTCAGTAAACAAAGTGGCTGAGGGACGACCCCATGTGGTGGATATGATTAAAAATAATGAAATTGATTTTATTGTGAATATTACTGAAGATAAAAGAGCTATTGCAGATTCCTATGAGATAAGACGTAATGCCCTACAAAATAAAGTCACTTACTATACAACTTTATCGGGTGCAAGGGCTGCTTGCATTGGTATGAATTTTGTTGATGAGCTTCAAGTAGTATCAATACAGAGCTTGCACAAAGGCTCCTCTTAAAATAAACTCAACTTAACACTTATATTAAATAACATGCCCAATTAAGGATAAGATATGGCACAAATACCCATGACCAGAAATGGACTTGAGGCGCTCAAGGGAGAGTTACAAAGACTTAAAAGTGTCGATAGACCAGCAATTATTGAAGCGATTGCTGAAGCCCGAGCACAAGGAGATTTATCTGAAAATGCTGAATACGAATCCGCTAAAGAAAAACAAGGTTTTATCGAAGGAAGAATTGCGGATATTGAAGCTAAGATATCGCAAGCAGAGGTAATTGATCCTAGCTCGCTTAATGCTGGTGGGCGATGTGTATTTGGAGCAACTATTGAAATGGAAGATTTAGATACGGAGCAAAAATCGACTTATCAGATAGTGGGGGATGATGAATCCAATATCAAAGAAAATAAGATATCGATTAATTCGCCATTAGCAAAAGCATTAATTGGAAAAGAAGAGGGAGAAGTAGTTGAGTTTGAAAGTCCGGGAGGGATCAAATCTTTTGATATTCTTCGCGTTCTTTATATTTAAACATCATGGAAAACATACTAAATAAGCTTGGCTTTTTGATGACAACAATATGGGTTGGGTCTTTATGGTCGATGCTGATGGTAACTTCTGTATTATTTAATAAGATATCAAGTACCTTTATTGCAGGCGCCATTGCAGCTGATATGTTTACGTTTTTGAATTATGCTGGTATGTTGGTTTTGACTGTAATTATTATCTTGGGTTTTAAATTAAATGGCATGAGGCTGCTTAAAAAATCCTTTTTTTGGATTGCCTTGATTATTCTCCTGTTAGTTTTAATCAGTTTCTTTGGTATCAATCCTTTCTTAGAAACTCTTAAGCTTGAGGCGCTTCCCAGAGAGGTAATGGAGGGGGTATTTGCCGATCGATATAAATCATGGCACGGTATTGCAAGTGTAGCCTATTTATTTCAATGTTTCTTGGGGCTAGCGTTAGTTCTAAAAATGCGTGAATTTTAGGGAAGAGAGATTTTAGTCTTTGTGTTTGCCCGAAAAATAACAATTAATTTTCCGATATGATTAATAGGCTCGGCTCCTAGTTTTTCACAGATGACGGCCATTGTATCTTGCCGCTCAATTTTGTCGTTATTCTGTACTTTTATCTTTATTAATTCATGGGCATTTAAATTTATGTCAATTTCCTTTAATACTGATTCAGTAAGACCCTTTAACCCAATTTGAACAACCGGATTCTTTGCATGGGATTCAGATCTTAAAAAAGTAATTTGTTTTGAATTAAGCATGTAATATAAGATTTCAGAACATTAAATAGGTCGCAATAATATCAGATGAAGAGATCTAAGACTAGTAAAAGCTGGATGAGTGAACATGTTTCCGATGCCTATGTAAAGCAGGCACAAATAGCTGGTTATAGATCACGTGCAGCTTTTAAGCTTATCGAGGCGAATGAAAAATATCAATTCCTCGAAAAAAAAATGAATGTGGTTGATCTTGGCTCAGCACCCGGCAGTTGGTCGCAAGTGCTAGCAAGTTTAATGGATGGGAATGGGAATATTTTTGCACTGGATTTACTGGATATGGACCCAATTAAAGGGGTTGATTTTATTCAAGGTGATTTTCGTGAGCAACGAGTGTTAGAGATACTCGAAAAAAAATTAGATAAAACACACTTAGACCTTGTAATTTCCGATATGGCCCCCAATATAAGTGGTATAAAGTCTGCTGATCAAGCAGGGATTATTTATTTAAATGAACTAGCATTACAATTTGCAGTGGATTGGTTGAAACCAAAAGGTAATTTTTTGGTCAAGTCATTTATAGGAGCTGAATTTGATGATTACGTTCGTGAGGTTAAAAAATATTTTGAAACCGTTTATACCTTTAAACCCAAATCATCAAGAAATAGGAGTTCTGAGATCTTTGTATATGGAAAAAGCAAAATTTAACTTGTTAGTATGAATTTATGGACATATGATAGTACAACTAACTTTGAATTTATGTTAATTAATTTAATATAAGAAGGGTAAAGATTTGAATAACAATACAATTAGAAGTATAGCAATGTGGATAGCCATAGGGCTAATCATGATGACAATTTTTAACCAATTTTCAGGGTCATCTCGATTTGAAAACAAATTGGTTTATTCGCAATTTATGGCGGAAGTCAAAGCGGGAAATATCGCCAAAGTGGAAATAGATGATAACAATTTAACCGGTATCACCGCAGACGGTAAACGATTTTCAACTTACGCCCCAACAGATCCTTGGTTAGTATCAGATCTCCTAAAAAATAATGTAGTAGTGGATGCTAAACCTAAGGAACAACAATCTTTATTGATGAGTATCTTTATTTCATGGTTCCCAATGATCTTGTTGGTTGGGGTGTGGATCTTCTTTATGAAACAAATGCAAGGCGGTGCTAAAGGCGGCGGACCATTTTCTTTTGGTAAAAGTAAGGCCAGACAACTGGATCAAACGAACAACAAAACAACTTTTGCTGACGTTGCAGGCTGTGATGAATCGAAAGAAGAAGTTACCGAGGTAGTTGATTTTCTTAAAGATCCCGCAAAATTCCACAAATTAGGTGGACGCATTCCAAGAGGAATACTTATGGTTGGGCCTCCTGGAACGGGTAAAACACTGCTCGCACGAGCAATCGCAGGGGAGGCTAAGGTGCCATTTTATAGTATCTCTGGCTCTGATTTCGTAGAGATGTTTGTTGGAGTAGGTGCAGCAAGAGTTCGTGATATGTTTGAGCAGGCTAAAAAGAGTCAACCATGCATCATATTTATTGATGAGATTGATGCTGTTGGGCGTCATCGTGGGGCAGGCATGGGTGGTGGTAATGACGAAAGAGAACAAACCCTGAACCAACTGCTTGTTGAACTTGACGGCTTTGAAGCAACTTCAGGGGTTATTGTCATTGCAGCGACAAACCGTGCAGATGTTTTAGATAAAGCGTTATTAAGACCTGGACGATTTGATAGACAAGTAGCTGTGTCTCTGCCTGACATCAAAGGTCGTGAACAAATTCTCCTTGTGCACATGAGAAAAATACCAGTCGATGCCGATGTAAAAGCAGATATTGTTGCTCGGGGTACACCTGGATTCTCTGGAGCCGATCTAGCAAATCTAGTCAACGAAGCAGCACTATTTGCGGCTAGGAGAAATAAACGCACGGTGGATATGGAAGATTTTGAGCAAGCTAAAGATAAAATCTTCATGGGCCCTGAAAGAAAGTCCTTAGTCATGAGAGAGGAAGAGAGAAGAAACACTGCCTACCATGAATCAGGACATGCCTTAGTTGCAAAATTATTGCCTAATGCTGATCCAGTCCACAAAGTGACAATCATGCCAAGAGGGTGGGCGTTAGGACTTACATGGCAGCTTCCTGAATTTGACCGCTTTAGTAGCTTTAAGGAAAAAATGCTGGAAGAAATTGCTATTCTATTTGGTGGTCGAATTGCCGAAGAGGTATTTATGAAACAAATGTCTACCGGAGCAGCAAATGATTTTGAGCGAGCAACTAAGCTTGCTAGAGATATGGTCACCAAGTATGGTATGTCAGATAAGCTGGGTACTATGGTTTATTCCGATGACACCAATGATGGTTTTATGGCTATGTCCTCTAAATCAATTTCGGAAGCTACACAACAAAAGGTAGATGCTGAAATTAAAAACATTCTTGACCAACAATACAGCGTTGCAAGAAAGCTGATTGAAAAGAATAAGAAAAAAATTGAAGCAATGGCTAAGGCTTTATTGGAATTTGAAACGATCGATAGTGATCAGATCAACGATATTATGGCTGGCAAAAAAATGCGGCCACCCAAGCCATCTAGGGGTTCTGATACTCCTAAAAAACCTTCGGGTGGGAACAGTGGTACGAGCACTGTATCTCCGCAACCCACAGCAAAATCTTAAGAGAAGGGGCTAACGCCCCTCTTTTAGATGACACTAAAATCCTTATTAGCTAATGCTAAATCACCGGTTATCATGGGGGTACTTAATGTTACTCCTGACTCCTTTTCTGATGGGGGAAAATATCTAAATACCTCAGTCGCTATTGATCATGCACTTCATTTGATAGATGAGGGGGCTGATATGATAGATATTGGGGGAGAATCCTCACGACCTGGCTCATTACCAATAACTACAGAGGAAGAAAGAGACAGAATCCTTCCGGTAATTCATGAACTAAGAAGGCAATCTTCAATTTATATTTCAGTGGATACATACAAACCTGAAATCATGGCCTTAGCTATTGATTCAGGGGTTAACATGATTAATGACATTAAGGCCATGACAAGTCAGGGTGCCTTAGAAATTCTATCAAAATCAAAACTAGATGTATCGCTGATGCACATGCAAGGCTCCCCAACTAATATGCAAATTAGTCCTAAATATGATTCGGTGACTGATGAAGTGATTGAGTTTTTAAATGAAAGAGTCAAGCACTGTGAAGATGCAGGAATCAGTAAAGATAGAATTGCTATTGACCCAGGTTTTGGTTTTGGAAAAACATTTGATGATAATACAAAATTATTTAAAGATATCAAAAGATTCGTCCAGCTTAGCTTACCAGTTCTCATCGGTGTCTCAAGAAAAAGTATGATAAAAAAAATGGTGGGAGAGAACATGGATGATATCATTGACGCTAGCGCTTTATATGCTGCTCTCGCTGCCAGAAATGGAGCCGATATTCTCAGAGTGCATGATGTAAAAAAGACGAAGCAGATGCTGGACAATTTGAAAGTGTAATACATATATGACAAAAAAATTTTTTGGTACAGATGGTATCAGGGGAAAGACTGGATCTTTTCCAATTACGCCAGACTTCTTTGTAAAAATTGGTTTTGCAGCAGGCTTGGTTTTAACCAAGCACCACAATAAAAAAACAAATCCTACGGTGGTTATTGGAAAGGACACAAGAATTTCAGGTTACATGTTTGAATCAGCACTTGAGTCAGGATTTGCCGCTGCAGGAGTCGATGTATATTTAACCGGACCACTTCCAACCCCTGCCATTGCTTATATTACACAAATGTTGAACGCAGATATAGGTGTTTCAATTACCGCGTCCCATAACCCATTTGATGACAACGGAATAAAACTCTTCTCTAAGAGTGGATCCAAATTGTCTGAAAATATTGAAAGAGAAATTGAGAATATAGCCGAAGAAAGCTTAAAGATACAACCAGCCCATAAACTTGGAAAAGCAAGAAGACTTGATGATGCTAGGGATAAATACATACAATTTTGTTTGAGTACTTTCCCTAAAAATTTAACCCTAAAAGGGTTAAAAATTGTTCTTGATTGTGCTCATGGAGCAACTTATAGGACAGCACCTGCAGTTTTTAGGGAGTTAGGCGTAGATATTACCGTGATAAATGATAACCCTGACGGATTGAATATTAATCAAGATGCAGGCTCTATTCATCCAGCATTTCTTCAAAAAGCAGTCCTTGAAAAAAATGCTGACGTTGGGATTGCCTTTGACGGTGACGGCGACAGACTTATTATGGTGGATGGGAAGGGACAGTTAGTTGATGGCGATCAAGTTCTGTATCTTATTCTCAAACTATATCAACAACAAAAAATTATGTCGGGTGGAGTAGTTGGCACCCTAATGACCAACCTTGCCTTTGAAGAAAAGTGTAGAGAATTAGATATTCCGTTTTTAAGAGCAGACGTGGGAGATAAATATGTCGCAGAAGCTTTACGAAAAAATAAATGGTTGATTGGAGGAGAGAATTCTGGACATATAGTACTGTTAGATAAACATTCAACTGGCGATGGAATTATTTCCGCACTTCAATTACTAGCATTTTTAGTTTTAAATGAAGTCTCATTAAATAACGCATTAAAAGAGCTTCCAATGTACCCACAAGAACTTATTAATATTCCTCAAAACCAACAACTTGATCTTGATTCAAAACAAATATCATTATTAATAGAGGAAGCAAATCAAATGATGGATATGAAAGGACGTATTCTTATTAGACCATCAGGAACTCAGCCGATAATTAGAGTAATGACAGAGGGGCCAGATAGCCAGATGGTTTCAAAATCGGTTCAATTCCTTGCGGAAAATATCGAAGGATTAAATCCTACAGAGAAATAAATTAATTTCTCGTTTCGAAATGATAATTAGCCAAATTTACCTGTAATGTAATCCTCTGTTTCCTTCATTGTTGGAGTGGTGAAGATTTTATCTGTTGCATCATGCTCTATTAATTCTCCAAGATACATGTAGGCAGTATAATCAGAAATACGTGCAGCTTGTTGCATGTTATGAGTAACAATCAGAATCGATAACTTTTCTTTTAACCCCGACATTAATTCTTCAATATTTACTGTTGCTATTGGGTCAAGTGCTGAGGTTGGTTCATCAAACAACATAATCTCTGGCTCTGTAGCTAAAGCTCTCGCAATACATAATCTTTGCTGCTGACCACCTGATAGATTAAAAGCTAAATCTTGCAAGCGATCTTTTACCTCATCCCATAGAGATGCGCCCTTAAGAGCTTCTTCAACCTTATCATCTAATGTTCTTGCATTATTTTCACCTCGAACTCGGAGCCCATATGCAACATTTTCGTAAATAGATTTTGGAAAGGGATTGGGTTTTTGAAAAACCATACTGATTCGCATTCTTACTTCAATAGGATCAACTTTTGCATCTAGGATATTTGTATTATCAGGATGAAGCACAATTTCTCCATCGTAACGATTGCCAGGATAAAGATCATGCATTCTATTAAAAGATCTTAAGAAAGTTGATTTACCGCAACCCGATGGACCAATAAGTGCGGTAATTTTATTTTCATATACAGGAAGGCTTACATTTTTCAGCGCTTGCGTCCCATCGGCATAATAAAAATCTAATTTTTTGGATTCAGCTTTTACTATTTCATTATGTTTATTTTTATCTACCATTTAATTTTTTTCCTAATTTTATAGCGCAATCTAATTGCAAATCCATTCATCAAAGCAGTTAAAACAATAATCACTGCACCGGTTGCAGCAGCATTTACATGAAAGGCATGTTGCGGCCTTGAAATCCAATTAAACATTTGGATTGGAAGCACGGTAAAAGCTGCCTCAAGCCATTCAAAATTTAAGAAGGGTGCTGAAGTGGATATAGGTGATGGGGGTAGAAAAGCAATGAAGGTTAGAGCGCCAATCGTTATCACAGGAGCTGTTTCTCCTATAGCTCTCGCCATCCCTATGATAACTCCCGTTAAGATACCGCCATACGAGTAGGGGATAACGTGATTGATTACTACCTGCCATTTTGTTGCACCAACCGCAAAAGCAGCTTCTCTGATGTGCACAGGAATTGCTCTTATGGATTCTCTTGTCGATACAATAACTATGGGGAGCATTAAAAGAGCTAAAGTTAGTCCAGCAGTTAAAATACTTTGTCCTAAACCAAAACTATAAACAAACAATCCTAAGGCAAGAAGACCGTAAATAATGGATGGAACCCCAGCTAGATTCGATACATTAATTTCAATTAAGTCTGAAATCCAATTTTTCTTGGCGTATTCCTCAAGATAAACTCCAGCAGCAATTCCTAATGGGACTGCAACAAAAAAAGTTACTATTAATACAAGGGACGATCCAATCCAAGCCGATAAAATTCCAGCTTTTAGTGCTCTCCTAGATGGGAAGTTACTAAAAAAATCTAGGGTAAATCTTGGATAACCATCAATGACTAAATCTAAAAAAAGAATCAATAACGTTATGGTTAATGATGCTATTACAAACATTCCTGTTGCAGCAAATATTAAATCATTCTTTTTATGTTTTTTAATGAGGGCTCTGATTTCACTGAGATCATTATTATTTTTTGCTTTTATCGCAATTTTAGCCATTTTAATTAATATCTTTCTGCATATCTTTTACGTACCCAATGACCTAAAATATTTAATAGTAAGGTCATCACCAATAATGTTAATCCCGCTGCAAAAATACTTTGGTACCCTACAGTACCATGTTCCAAGTCACCCAACGCTACCGAAACAATATAAGCCGTAATGGTTGCAGCAGACTCAACAGGGTTGAAAGTAAAGTTAGGTTGTTGACCGGCAGCAATAGCCACAATCATAGTCTCTCCAACGGCACGACTTATGGCAAGTATATAGGAAGCAACTATGCCAGACGTAGCCGCTGGCGCAATTACTTTAATTGCAGTTTGAAATCTTGTTGCACCCATTGCATAAGCACCCTCCCTCATAGCCATCGGAACAGCTCTCATAGCATCTTCCGACACCGAAGCTATATAAGGAACAATCATAATACCCATAACAATTCCTGGCCCAAGCATGTTGAAGGTTGTTAGGTCAGGATAGATCTGTTGTAAAAGTGGGGTAACTAGCATAAGGGCAAAATATCCAAATACTACGGTAGGAACACCAACTAACAGCTCAAGTATAGGCTTTATGGTTTCCCGTACTTTATGACTTGCAAACTCAGAAAGATAAATTGCTGTCAGGGTTCCAAGTGGAACAGCTACAACAAGCGCAATCATTGTAGTGGTTAATGTTCCAGCAACAAGCGCTGATATCCCATAATGTTTAATGGAATAATTGGGTGTCCAAACTGTATCGGTAAGAAAATCATAAATAGATACATGCTGAAAAAAGGGGATGGCCTCTGTTACTAAAACATAAACAATAGCGGTGGTGATAAAAACTGCTACAGCTGCCGATAGAAATAATCCAGACTCAATTATTCTCTCGGCAAGATGTCTTTTAAAGTTTTTTGCTAATCCAGCACTAACATTTATATCTGACATTTTGGAGTTTTTATTAGGTAAAAATATGTCTGTAATCATAACGTGTTTTTTAAATATAGGGCAAAAAAAAGGCAACTAAAAGTTGCCTTTTTTTTTGGAATAAAAGATTAATTGGCTGCAGCACGTTTAAGCATTTCTTTTACACTTAAACCAATCGCAGGCTTCTCAAAAGCAGTCCCTGTTTTACTACCTTTATAGTGAGCAGTTATAGCAGCATATTCATCATCTGAAAATGCAATGTAACCAACCTCATTGGCCAATTCCCCTGCATATTTAAGATAAAAATCGATGAATTTTCGAACATTAGGATCAAATGCCGCTTTCGTTGCATTCAGGTAAATAAAAAGTGGTCGCGCAAGAGGATTATAAGAACCATCTTGAACCGTTTCCATAGAAGGAGTAATAAATTTACCTTCACTATTCTGAACTTTTACTGCAGCTAATTTATCTTTATTTTCTGCATAGTATGCTAAGCCGAAATATCCCATACCACCTTTATCCCCAGCTACACCCTTTACCAAAACATTATCGTCTTCAGAGGCTGTAAAATCACCACGAATAGCTTTTGACTCTTCTACAATAGCTTCGGTGAAGTAATCAAAGGTTCCTGAGTCCGCACCTGGACCATATAGTTTTAAAGGGATATCTGGCCAACCCTCTCTTACTTGTGACCAGGTCATCATTTTACCTTGGGCAGCAGGCTCCCAGATTTTTTTAAGCTCAGCAGGGGTCATCTCAGTTGCAAAATCATTCTTTGGATTTATGACAACTGTTAAGGCATCAAATGCTACAGGCACTTCAATAAATTCAATGCCTGCTTCAGCACATTTTTTTCTTTCCTTGGCTTTTATGGGTCTTGATGCACCAGAAATGACTGTATCACCACGACAAAATTTCTTCATTCCACCACCTGTTCCAGATACACCTACAGTAACTTTAATACCAGTCTCTATCTGGAATTCTTCTGCCACTGCTTCTGTGATTGGATATACGGTACTAGAACCATCTATTTTGATAATATCTACTGCAGCAATAGTTGGATTAGAAAAGGCGAATGTACCAGCTAAAACTGCAGCGATACTTGATTTGCCAAGATTTAATTCTTTCATCGTGAGATAACTCCTTTAAATAAATTATTGGGGATTAATAAATTACTTGTTAAATATTAGATTTTAATTATGACATTTTAATGACATATTTATGATTAAAAAGTTAGGTATAATATCCGCAAATAATGTATTAAATATTTGGGGTTGATTTGTTATGGAAGATGAAGAAATTATTGAATTAAAAAATTTAATTAGCACTTTAGATAAAAAATTTAATACATTGCGGGGGTTTCTTTGACCTCGATACAAAAAGAGAATCTATAGCTCTTTTAACTTCGCAACAGGAAGATCCAAAGACATGGTCTGATAGAGCGTTAAGCCAAAAAATAGGCAAAGAAAAGAAAATGCTTGAAGACATTGTCAATCAAGCTGATTTGCTTAACCAGGGCGTACAGGATAATAAAGAATTATTTGATATAGCTTTTGCTGACAAAGATATCGATACATTAAAAACTATTAAGGTTGATAGCGAAAAGCTTGACCAGGCGATTGATGATATTGAATTTAAGCGTATGTTCTCTCATCCTATGGATCCCAATAATTGCTTTATTGACTTTCAATCGGGAAGTGGTGGTACTGAGGCTCAAGATTGGGCCAACATGCTTTTTAGGATGTACACTCGATATGCAGAAAGAAAAGCTTTTAAGATAGAAGTGTTGGAATATTCAGAGGGAGAGGTTGCGGGAATTAAAGGAGCAACTTTAAAAATAAGCGGTGATTATGCCTTTGGTTATTTTAGGACTGAGACTGGTATTCATCGTTTGGTCAGAAAATCTCCCTTTGATTCAGGGAGCAGAAGACACACCTCCTTTGCTGGTGTAAATGTATATCCTGAAATTGATGATTCAATTGATATTGATATCAACCCAGCGGACTTAAGAATTGATACGTACCGAGCATCAGGGGCTGGCGGTCAACATATCAATAAAACTGATTCTGCTGTTAGAATTACACATGTGCCGACAAATACCGTTGTTCAATGTCAAAATGACAGATCTCAACACCGTAACAAAGCACAAGCAATGAATATGCTTAAAGCCCAGTTGTATGCAATTGAATTAAGCAAAAGAAATGAAGAAAAGCAGGCGATGGAAGATGCTAAAACAGATATTGGATGGGGTCACCAAATTAGGAGTTATGTCCTTGATCAGTCTCGTATAAAAGATCTTCGAACCAATATCGAGATAGGAAATACTCAGGGAGTTTTGGATGGTGATTTGGATGTGTTTATTAGTGAAAGTTTAAAGCAAGGGGTATAAGTTGAGCGATAAAAAACAAGATGTGATGCAAGATGAAAATGCCATTATCATTGAGCGAAGGTCAAAGCTAAAAGAAATTAGAGAACGTGGCGTTGCTTTCCCTAATCAATTTAAACCAGAAAATTTTTCTCAAAAGCTGCATGAATTGTATGACGACAAAAGTAAAGATGAGTTAGCAGAAGAAAATATTACAGTATCGGTTGCAGGAAGGATGATGTTAAAGCGCGTCATGGGTAAAGCAAGCTTTGCAACAATCCAAGATCGCTATGGACGCATTCAGTTATATGTCGCACGTGACTTAATCAATAATGAATCTAACCCAGAGCTATATAGTCATTTTAAAAAATGGGATCTCGGTGATATCTTAGGCGCAAAAGGTAAAATATTTAAGACGAATACTAACGAGCTAACCATCGAAGTCAGCGAAATTATTCTGCTTACCAAATCGATAAGACCTTTGCCAGAAAAATTTCATGGACTTTCTGATCAAGAGACAAAATACCGACAACGCTACGTCGATTTAATCGTCAATGAAGATACAAGAGAAACCTTCTTAAAGCGAAATAAAATTATGTCAGGCTTTCGAAGCTTCATGGAGGAGCATGATTTTTTAGAGGTAGAGACACCCATGCTACATCCAATACCTGGCGGTGCAACGGCAAAGCCATTCCAGACACATCATAATGCATTAGATATGGATATGTATCTAAGAATTGCCCCTGAGTTATACCTTAAGCGTTTAGTGGTGGGCGGTTTTGATAGGGTATTCGAAATTAATCGAAACTTTAGAAATGAAGGATTAAGTGTGAGGCATAATCCCGAATTTACTATGATGGAATTTTATGCCGCATACACAGAATATAATTGGTTAATGGAATTTACTGAATCCTGTATTAAGCATGTAGCAACATTAGTACATGGATCAAATTCAGTATCCTATCAAGATAAAGTGATTGATTTTGAAAAACCATTTGAGAGACTAAGTATGGTGGATGCAATTTTAAAATATTCTAAAGACTTCACTAAAGCAAATTTAATGGATTCAGATTTTATTAAAAACTATTTTGAAAAAAAGGGACATACCTTTGATGATGATATGGGTCTAGGGGCATATCAATTAGCGTTGTTTGAGGAAGTTGCGGAGCAGCATTTATGGCATCCAACTTATATAATAGATTACCCAATGGAGGTATCTCCTTTAGCTAGAGCATCAGATAGTAATCCAGAAATTACAGAGCGCTTCGAATTATTTATTGCAGGTCGTGAGATTGCTAATGGATTTTCAGAATTAAATGACTCTGAAGATCAAGCAAATAGATTTAAGCTCCAAGTCCAAGCAAAGGAATCTGGCGACGAGGAAGCTATGTATTATGATGCAGATTTTATTAGAGCATTGGAGTATGGACTTCCTCCAACTGGCGGATGTGGAATTGGTATTGATAGACTGGTTATGCTTTTAACCAACAGCCCCAGCATTCGGGATGTTTTATTGTTCCCTCATATGCGAGCAGAGTAAGGATATGGTAAAAATATAATGAATGAAAGGGCCAAAAAAACACCGCAACAAGCCTTAGAATTACTTATTAAAGGTAATTTACGTTATACCAGCAATAATTTGCTCGAGCATGATAGATCTGTTGTGCAAAATGAACTTACGAATGCTCAGTATCCATTTGCCTCTGTTTTGGGTTGCAGTGATTCAAGAGTGGCCCCAGAAATTATTTTTGATCAGAATCTTGGTGATATTTTTAGTGTTCGATTGGCGGGTAATGTAGCATCAAAGCATGCGCTAGGAAGCCTCGAATTTTCTACAGAATATCTAGGTACGAAGATTATTGTAGTTATGGGACACACCAGTTGTGGAGCAATTAAAGCCGCATGCGATGATTTTAAAGGTGGAAATATTGGAACACTTATCGATGACATTCGGGATGCGGTTAAGGATGAAAAAGCCATCGTAAATCCTGAGGAAAGAAATTCAGGTAACGCAAATTTTGTGGATAGAGTATGTTGGATAAATGTTCAAAATCAAATGCAACAAATTCTTAAAGATAGCTCAGTAATTCAAAAGCAAGTTAAAGCAAAACAAGTCGGTTTAGTTGGTGCTGTTCTTCACTTAAACAGCGGTCAAGTAGAATTTGATTTGAAGAATGCTTTAATTTAAAACCAAGCTTTTTTAAAATCCCACTAATTCAGCAAGAAAAAATTCTTTTAGTTTTGTCATCTTTTTGTCATATTAGAATATCAAAATAACTCCAGTAATAAAAATTAGTAAATATTTATTTTGGAGAAATCAGTGAATAAAAAGAAAATCTTAGGTTTATCGGTAGCGTTGGCAGTTTCTTCTTTTTCTAATTTATCTTTTGCGGATAGTACGGAGGATCTAATTGATGCTTTAGTAACTAAAGGTGTATTAACTGAAGATGAAGGTGCTCTTTTATCAAAAGGTAGAAAAGCTGAAAAGAAAAAAGAGGGGAAGGTTGCATTCAAGAATGGGTTTAAGTTGCAAAGCCCTGATGGCAATAGCAGCTTAAAATTTGCCGGTAGGGTGCAATTGGATGCAAGAGGTTTTGGTGATGTCGACGAATCAAGCGATAAGCCTGATACAACCGACATTCGAAGAGCATATTTTGGGGTAGGAGGTACCTATAATAAATATTATGGTTTTAAATTGAATGGATCCTTTGGCAGTTCGGCAAAATTAGATGTCGCACATTTTGATTTAAAATACCTTAAGGCTGCCCAACTGCGTTTTGGACAATTTAAAACTTCAATGAGCTTGGAGGAGAGAACCAGCTCTCGCTTTCTGAATTTTACCGAAAGATCCTATGTAAATAATGAACTAATCACCACCGCAAAACAACAAGGGGCTATGCTTTTTGGGACGCCTACTAAGGGCGTTAATTACAGCTTTGCCGTTATTAATGGGTATGGTCAAAATACCGATATGGGTGATGCTAAAAATGATAGTTTTAAGTATGTATTTCACCTTGACACCGACCTTGCAACTATGAATAAGTGGAAGAATAAAGTATTCCACCTAGGCTTTAATTATGCGACTCATGATGCTGATCCATCATTATTTGAAGATGGTGAACAACAAACACTTGGGAAAGGACAAACCTTTTTTGATTTGGTAAAAGCGGGGGGAGTCACCGAGATAGATCAAGATACATTTGGCTTTGAATTTGCTGCAGCTAATGGACCTTTTAAAGTGCAAGCTGAGTATGCAACTACAAATATAGATTCTAATTTAAATGATCAAGATGTAGACGCATACTATTTAGATGCGGGCTGGTTAATTTCTGGGGAATCATATTCTAAGTCGTATAAATCAAAGTCAAGTGGGGGTAAGTTTGACCGCATTAAACCTGCTCAAGATTTTAACCCTAAAACTTTTACCGGGGGAGCTTTGGAGTTAATGGCGGGAGTATCAGGTTTTGATGCATCGGATATTACCTCAAGTAGCGCTGGTTTTTCCATAGCCTCAACAGACACTAACGAGGCCGATTCTTGGCGTGTTGGGTTGAAATTTATTCCAGATGCAAACACTAGATTTATGGTGAATTATATAGATACAGATTTTGATACACCTATCAACAGCACAAATGATAATGGTGAAAAAGCTATTAATATTCGTGCGCAATATGATTTTTAAATAATTCAAATAGAAGGTTTTATCTCTCCTATAAAAAAAGGTCAGTTAGCTGACCTTTTTTTATCCCTCTTTTGCGAGATTAATAGTGTATTTGGGAATTTCTATAGTCAGGTCTTCCTCAACAATAGTTTGGCATGATAACCGTGATTCTGGCGTGAGACCCCATGCCTTATCTAGCATATCGTCCTCGTTTTCATCCGAAGGCTCAAGGGTATCAAAACCCTCTTTTATAATGACATGGCAAGTGGTGCATGCACATACCTGGTCACAGGCATGTTCAATGTCAATATCATTTTTTAAAAGGGCATTACAAACACTTGTCCCTTTCTCAACTTCAATAACATTTCCATCGGGGCATAATTCTTCGTGAGGCAAAACAATTATTTTTGGCATTAAAGCTCCAGTGTATCGATTTTTTTCCCAGCAAGGGCTTTATTAATTGAGTGGTCCATTCTTCTTTCGGCAAAATCAGCAGTTACTTCATTAAGATGAGTAATTTTTTGCTCTATTTGGTTTCTATCCTCTTGTTCTAACATGTTAGTAAGTTCATTTATTGATTTATATATAAGGTCAATTTCATTTTTATTGAGAAGGGCTTTATCGGCGTTCAGGGCCTCTTGTATCATGGTAATAATTTGTTTTCCTTCTACCTTCACCTCTGCAAGCGCTCTATTTTCTTTGTCCGATTCTGCAGAGGAAAATGAGGATGCTAACATTTCTTTTATCTGCTTGTCATCTATCCCGTAAGAGGGTTTCACTTCAATAGATGACTCTACACCGGTCGACAATTCTTTTGCCGAGACAGATAATAACCCATCAGCATCAACCTGAAAAGTAACTCGAATTTTAGCTGCACCAGCAACCATAGGAGGGATGCCTTTTAGGGTAAATTTACCTAAGGATCTGCAATCTTTAACTAAATCACGCTCACCTTGGACTACATGAATGACCATGCCTGTTTGACCATCTTGGTAGGTCGTGAATTCTTGAGCGAGTGCAACAGGTAATGTGGAATTTCTTGGGATGATTCTTTCGACAATTTCCCCCATAGTTTCAATACCCAGTGAAAGAGGTGTCACATCTAATAACAAAAGATCATGGTTTGTATTTCCAGCCAAAATATTTGCCTGCTCTGCAGCCCCAAGGGCAACTACCTCATCCGGGTTAATGTTATTGAGTAAGGGCATACCAAAAAAATTTTTAACTGCCGCTTGTATATTTGGCATGCGGGTTGAGCCGCCCACCATAACCACCCCAGTAATTTGATCAGTTGTGAGGTTGGCATCATGTAATGCTAATTTTATGCATGAAATCGTTTTTTCAGTGAGGTGGGCAGATAAGCTTGCGAATGCTTCTTTGGATAATTCTTTATTAATCCCTTCCAATTCATCAATCATAACTTTAGGTTTGGTGGTCAGCGATTCTTTAGTTTTTCTTGCAACCTCTTTAATACGTTGCCTGATTTTGACATCTTCCATAGGGATATTTGCATCCTTAATGATCCACTGCTCAATCAATTGATCAAAATCATCGCCACCCAGAGAGCTATCACCATGTGTGGCAATTACCTCAAATAAACCTTTATCGAGGCGTAATATCGAAATATCAAATGTGCCCCCACCGAGGTCATAGATAACAAAATTTCCCTCTACCTTTTTATCTAATCCATAGGCCAATGCCGCAGCAGTGGGTTCGTTAATCAAGCGCAATACATTTATATCAGCAACTTTGGCAGCATCCTTCGTTGCCTGCCTTTGAGCGTCATCAAAGTATGCAGGTACCGTGATTACCGCCCCTTTAATCTCATGACCTAATCTTTTTTCAGCAAGCAATCTTAAATGTCTTAGTATTTCTGCGGATATTTCTACAGGACTTTTTAAGCCAACGTTCGTCTTAATACCAATGGTTCCGTTTCCGTCCTCAAGCTCGATAACAAAGTCCTTAGGATTCACATCAGAAAGACTTTTACCCATTAATCTTTTCACTGAGGAGATGGTATTTTTTGGATCGTCCAATTGCCTTTTTTTAGCTGACTCACCAATCAATAGTTCTTTATCTTTGTAATGAACGATGGACGGAATAATTTTTACATTATCTTCATCTTGAATAATAGTGGCTTGCCCGCTTATTACTGATGCAATAAGAGAATTTGTTGTTCCAAGATCAATACCCACTGCATGACGATGTTCGTGAGGAAGGGTACCTTTACCAGGTTCTGATATTTGCAGTAAGGCCATTTAGGAATTATCCATCGATAATTTTTTTTGTTGAATCCTTAAAAAGAGGTTGGTAATAAACTTTAATTTACCAATAATATTTGTGGCTGATTCCCAGTCTTTTTTCTCATCTAGATCCATAGCAAGTAAATCCATTAGCATTTTTTTCTCTCCATCAATCTTATCTGAGAATAATTGGACTTGTTCCAAATCGTTAATTGTTTCAAATTCTTCTTCCCATTCCATTTGCTGCATCAAAAAGTCTGGTGGAAGAGTATTCTCTTTTAGGACTTGATGAAGGCTTATAATATGGGACGCCCTTTTAATGGGGTCCTTCAGCACTTGATAGGCATCATTTATTTGGGTAGATTTTTGTAACGATTGTTTTTTTTCAGCATCGGTTGCATTTACAAACCGGTCGGGATGGATAGTTTTTTGCAGTGTCCTATATTGATGATTTAGCATATCAATATCTATATTAAAAAGTACAGGGAGATTAAATGTATCAAAAAAATTTTGCGTCAAACTGTAAAACTTTCACCACAACCACAACTATCTTTCACATTCGGGTTGTTGAATTGAAAGCCCTCATTTAAGCCTTCTCGAGCAAAGTCTAGTTCAGTACCGTCAATGTAGATTAGGCTCTTTGGATCGACCATAATTTTGATACCATGACTTTCAAAGATATGGTCATCAGAAGGAATTTCATCAGCAAATTCAAGTACATACGCCATACCGGAACATCCGGTTGTTTTTACTGCCAATTTGAGTCCTACCCCTTTGCCACGGGATTCTAGGTATTTTTCTACCCTCTGAGCAGCTTTCTCTGTAAGGGTGATGGCCATTTACACTC
>CACEEB010000004.1 GCA_902558495.1 uncultured OM43 clade bacterium
ACTGCATCAGCTTCTTCTCCTGATGGGTTAAATCCACCATTACCACCGATAAGTAATGCATCAGTTGGGTGGAATTCTTCACCTTCAGCCAATGGCTCAGGTGCTGGGGGAGCAGTAACACAACCGACTAGAAAAGCAGCGGCTAGTCCTGCAGTTAATAGATGTTTCATTTAATTCCTCCTATTAAATTAAAAGTAACTTCTTCTATTGCATGAGTAATTACCATTGAAAGTTACTATCATGGCTTCAGACAATAATTTATTATTTCTGCAATCTACCAATTTGTCAACATTATGACAACAATGAACTTGAAGAAATATATTTAGCTTTCTTTTATTTTTAAAAATAAATCAGCTAATTTAAATCCTAATTCACTGGATTTGGATATTAAGGACATCGCTCTTTTCCTCTCTTCAGGGACAATGTATCCATAATAATATAAAAGACCAAGACTAAAGTTTGCCTCAGGATGGTTATTTCCGGCGGCCTGTTTAAGCCAAGTCCAGGCTTCTGCCTTATTTACACCTTTGTTATTTACGTAAAACATCCACATTTTAAATTGGGCATTTATATCGCCACCATTACCCAGCTTTCTCATAGCATTTAACTCCTTTTTTGGAATTTTATCTATGGGCCCATATTTTTGAAGAAAAGATAAGTCTTGTGTGTTTGCGGTGTTAATTGCATTTGCAATTATATTTGTCTCTGTAGGTAATTTTCTTAAATAATGAGAAGCTTTTTTATGACCTTGCAAGGCAGATATTACCAGCCAATCTGATAAAAAATTGCTATTCGCTGCCATTTCTTTAAGTCCAAACTCATATTGTGCATTAGGGTTACCGTCCCTAGCCATTTTTTCTAGCTCATTACCAAAAACATAGCCTGAGATTACCAATAAAGAAAAAAAGGTAAGTTTTTGAAACAAAGTGGTGCATTTTATGCTCATAAAGTGGACATTATCGTTAAACTATCTATAATTTATATTACAAGATTATGAAAAAAGGTAAATAATATTTTTAACTTACTAAAATTAATAGGCTTGATAACACTTTTATTAACATCGCTGCAATTAAGAGCGGATGCTAACCCGGAACTATGGCCTTATATAAAAGAGAGGTTATTTAGTGATAGGCCTATCGCTGAGGCAGAATTTTTAACCATATCTGGACCAAAAAGAGCGTCCAGCGGTGCTCAGGTCCCTGTGACTATCAAACTCGACTCTCCTGATGACACCGAAATGAAATACGTTTTTTTAATCATAGATGCTAACCCAACCCAGCATGCGGCAACCTATAAACTTACTAACTTATCTCAAGAACTTGAACTTTCCACAAGAATAAGAATGGAAACAGATTCCTTTGTTCGTGTGGTTGCAGAAGATACTGCCGGTAAATTGTATATGAGCGCTATCCCAATAAGAGCCTCTGGTGGATGCAGCGGGTATATGGATGTTTTCGATCCAGAACTAACAGCGAATCTTGGAAAAATTTTAGTGAAATCAAAAGATAAATTCCTCACTACAAGAATTAAACATCCGAATTTTACAGGTTTACAAAAAGACTTGGCTTCTGGAGGATATATACCGAGATGGATCGTAGAAGAAATTATCTATGTAAATAACGAGGAGATTGTTCTCGTAGCGCAAAACAAAATATCTATGAGTCAAGATCCTTACCTTAAATTTAAAGTAAATTCCGATATTAAAGGAGCTTTAAACATCATGGTAAGAGACACCAAAGGTCAAGGATTCAGTAAAGATATTACCATCTAAGCATTATCTTATCAGCTTAATCTTTGATCTAATCTCTTGATAACCCCCCCCACAAAATTGGAAGTAATCCAATAATTACAAAGATAATAAAAATAATAAAAATTGTGGATAATGATTTGCCATAATTATCAACCACCTCCTTAAGCTCTAAGATTCTTTTTTGATTATGATGGAGCTGCTCAGTACTCAAATTCATTAAAACTTCTACATTACATTCTCTTTCTGCGTCCAAGCATAATTCAATTTGGTGGTTTAATTCCTTACTAAAAAGCTGGTGTGAAAAAAATTCATTTGCTGACAAGAATAAGCATAAGAAAAAACCAATGATAAAAAAGAGCCAAAAAAATTGTTTAGATGAATTCTTAATTTGCAAGTAAATTTACCTTATGATAATTATGTGAAAAGAAACTTTAATCCAGCAATTATAAGAACTGCGCCTAAAGCCTTTTGAATACCAGACACGTTTAGGTGCTTCAGCCCCAATTGAGTTCCAATTAAAACCCCTATAAGGACTGCTCCTGAAAATAAAAAAACAGTGGGGGGTAATGATTGCATAGAAGAAAGATTACCAGAGAGGCCTGAAATAGAATTGAAAAATATAAATGCAGCAGCCGTTCCTGATGCTTGCTTAACTGTTGTCCAACCTAAAAAAATAATTAGTGGTGACAGAAAAATACCTCCACCTGTTCCAGTTAAGCCAGAGAGTAAGCCGATTAAAGCCCCTCCAAAAAAGGCGACGATAAGATTAACTTCGACTATTGATTTTTTTGCATATTGATAGAAATTAAATAAAAATTGTGTCCCAGCAATTATTAAAATAAAACCTATTAAAGGCCTATAGAATTCCGGGGGTAATTCAATATAACCACCTATAAATGCTGCTGGTACTGAACCAATTGTTACTGGTAAAAAAACTTTAAAACTAAAAAAGTTACTTTTAATAAATCTAAATCCACCTATTGAGGAAACAATTATATTAAGAATTAAGCCAATAGGTTTAATTGTCCCTACAGGAGTCCCCATAAGAGACATTATGGCAATATATGATGATGCACCACCATGACCTACAGATGAATATAAAATTGCCCCAAAGAGGATAAAGAATGCGGTAATGTAATCAGCTAAATAAAAATACATTAGTATTTAATCAAAACAATTCTTTACCTCGGAGGGATTTGCAATGACAAAATGCCCCTTACTTTTTGAGTTATCCATGAGGTAGTGAAAGTAGATTGTAAGTTGACCATTTTCGACAATCTCCATAAACATCTCTTTTGATATTAGTTCATTTCTACGCATATTTTTTTGGTATGTGTTACTCATAAATTGACGTGATTCTGTCTCAATTGCCACCTTATTAAACCAATTCCAGAAGGTGAATGAATAAAAAGGTCTTTTCAAATGTTTGTGACCTTTATGATGAGAACTGTAATGCTTATTAAGATCAAATATATGCTTGTCTTTATTGTATAAAATAACTTCAAATGCTTTCTTTTTACCATTATCATCAAAATTTTTTCTGCACTTTGCGTTTAATTTTAAATAGGATTCATCTATTGGAGCAAAAAAATTTGCACCGGTAAATTCATCAAACGTCAATTCATTTGCTTGTAAAAAACTAGAGAAAATAATTATTGAAAAAAAATAAATTTTATACATAATGTTTAATTTAAGAACTCAGAAATTTTCATTAGAATCAATAAATCGCCAGCAACCAAGAGGTAAATTACCTAAACTTACATTGCCAATTCGTACCCTTTTTAAGCCTTTTACCCTTAAACCCAAAAGCTGACACATCTTTCGTATTTGACGATTTCGTCCTTCAATTAATGTAAAACTCAATTGATCTTTATTTTGCCAGAACACTTTAGCTGGCTTTAGAGCATACCCTTCAAGAGATAAACCGTGATTTAAAAGTTTTAAATTGTCATCTGATAAATTACCCTCTACCCTGACTAAATATTCCTTCTCAACAACTACATTTTCTCCAATAATTTTTTTGGCAACTCGACCATCTTGTGTAAGCACAAGTAAACCAGAAGAGTCTATATCTAATCTTCCTGCCGGAGCCAAACCATCGGTTTTAAAAAATGACCTTTTATTATTATCGTTTTGTTTAAAATATTTATCAGGGGTAATAAGGCTTGCAGCGGGGATAAATTCTTTGTCATCATCAAGGTGAGAAATATATCCAATTGGTTTATGCAGAATTATAGTAGCCTTTGACAGCTGGGTTTTTTTTGCTTTATCTTTTAACTCTATTTTTTGCGATCTAAAAGCTTTAGCCCCTAATTCTAAAACAGTCTTTCCATCTAGTAGAACTTGTCCAAGCTCAATAAATTTGTCTGCCTCTCTACGAGAACAAAGTCCTTTTTCGGATAAAATTTTAGATATACGTATTTTTTCCATAATTTTAACTATTTAAAAGTGCATCCTTAAGATATGGATCAATATTATCTTGACTTAAAAGCCATTTTTTATAATCAATTGGAATATCTGTAATTAATGTACCTTTATGTTTTCCAAATGGCATTACAGTCGGCGTCCTTGCATCTTCACTTAATTCCCAAAGATGCTCAAAGGACGAAACATCCAACTCGATACATATTTTCTCTAAAATCGTAGCGCATATCCTAACGTCCGTTTCAGCAGAATGAGCTTTTTTTAAAATGTCCCGAGCATTATCTCGATCAATAAAGTAAAGCAAAGCACTTTGAGAGTATGCGTCGATACTATTCCAGACCTTTCTAGCTAATGCTAATGTACATATTCTTCTTATATTTGGCTGATCAATAACATTCCAATCATAATCAATATTATGACCAATAATATACTCAACATCATTTGGGAGACTAAATGATTTAGCAGGTGGGCATTGAATTAACTCTTCATCATAAATATGATGGGTAGCCAAAGCTCCTAATTCAATAGGTTTCCCAGGGTTATATCTTTGACAAAAACTTAATCCTAATTTAAAAGGATCCACGCTTTTTAGTTCAAGCCAAGCCCCTTCTATTATTATTGGGTCTTTCCTTCCAGTAGTTTCAGTATCAAAAATTACTGCTTTAGTCATTATTTTTCCTAAATAAATATTGGTTTATTCCAATAATTTTTTCCATATTTTATGAACATTAATTACGTGATCTGAGACAAGTGCCATATTAACCTTACCAGGATTTTTTGGGTTCAAACCTTGTTTATGTTGCATTCCTCTATATGCCCGATAAGCAAAGACTAATTTTTTTGCATCATTTTGATTTAAAAAACCTAGGCTTGCAATCTTTTCTAATAAAGCAATGTTGCCAATATTCTCAGTAAGCTCATTGTATTTAAAGCTGTAAGCTAGAATATAAAATTGCGTTATAAATTCAATATCTACCAAGCCTCCACGACTATGCTTTAAATCAAACAAATCATTTGTGGGTTTTTTATTCCGATAAATTCTTTCACGCATACTACTAATATCATTCCTTAACTTTGCAATATCTCTATTTTTTCGTAATATTGTGTCCCTTAATTCTTTAAACTTGCTCTTTAAAGAGCTATCATCCGATAAAAATCTTGCTCTAGTTATGGCTTGATTTTCCCAAGTTTGGGATTTATGCATTTGATATTCGTCAAAAGCATCCCAGCTGGATACCAAAATTCCACTGCCACCATCTGGCCTGAGCCTAAAATCAATATCATACAGAACACCAGATGCTGTATGTGCGGTCATCCAACTATTAAATCTTTGCGTTAACTTCACAAGTTTATCCCTCGAAACAACTTTATTGTCATCATAAACAAATACCATATCTAAATCAGACAAATAGCTCATCTCTTTTCCTCCAAATTTTCCATAGGCAATAATACCTAATTTTGGAAAAGCAATTTTTGGGTATAAAATTTTCCATACACATAAAAGGGCTTCTTGAACTATTAGGTCCGCAATATCTGCCAACGCATCAGATATTTTTTCTGTTGGATAAATTTGCATTTCCTCCTGAATAGCGAGCTTAAAAATCATGGATTGTTTAAAATTTCTCATTAGATTCATCTGCTCTTCAATGTCACCTTTGTTTGAACTTAGTTGTTTCATTAAATTAACTTTAGGCTCCTTTAAATCAAATGGCGTAAAAAAGCGTGATGAATCAATTAATTCATCAATCATCGCTGGATAATGAGTAATCTCTTCGATAATATCTTGATTAAAACTGGCTATTTTTACGAGCAAAGTTAGTGCAGATTTATTTTCTACTAATAAAGATAAATAACTTGACCTTCTTGCAATAGTCTCAAGAGCATTTAAAACATCAACAATTGTTTTGTCTGGATTATCAACATTTGCTACTTCAGCTATAACCAGAGGGGTAAGTTGATCCATCCTTTCTTTTGAAATTGCGGGTAGCGACGGATAAAGACCCATATACTTTATATTCCTCAAGAAATCATAGGTATCTTCTGATTTTTTATACCCATTTTTGGATAAGAAATTTACAGCTGAATCTTTTTGCATTTCAAAATTCCAAATCAATTCATATTCATCTGCAAATTCCGGGGTTTGATCATTTTCTCTATTAAATAAATCTCTGAAAATTAATTCAATTGCATTTTGATGTTGATGCATTTTTTTTTCTAGTATTTTCCATTCTTTCACATTCATTGACCTGGCCAATAAATTTTTAACGTCTAAGTGATTTGGAATTTTATGTGTCTGTGTATCATTCATATATTGTAATCGGTGCTCTAAATTACGAAAAAAAGAATAAGCATCAGCTAATATATGCATTAATGATTTGTCTATTAATTTTTTCTCAAATAAAGAATTAAGTGCCAATGAAAAATTTTTACTTCTTAAAGATTTATCCTTTCCACCCCAAACCAACTGATATGATTGAATAATAAATTCAATAGTCCTTATCCCTCCTCTACCATATTTAACATCGCCATCATTTATTTTTTTTTGCATATCAGTATTTATTTTTCTCTTTAACTTTCTTAAAGAAGAAAATATATTAAAATCTAAATACTTTCGGTATACAAAAGGAATAATCAAAGAATTAACAATCCTCTCTGGGCCAATAATTACCCTTGCTTTTAACCAAGCATATCTCTCCCAATCCAGTCCTTGATTTAATAAATAACCCTCAAAAGCTGCGGTTGATAGGACAAGAAGTCCTTGAGAACCAAATGGTCGTAGCCTTGTGTCGACCCTAAAAACTATTCCATCCTCGGTAAAATCATTTAATGTTGAAATTATACATTTAGATAATTTTGTAAAGAAATCTTGGTTGCTTATAAATTTTTTATTGGTTTGGCCTTGTTCATCATATAAAAATACAAGATCAATATCTGAAGAAGGATTTAATTCTTTGCCTCCAAGCTTGCCCATACCAATAATTATTAAATTTTGTTTTTTACCGTTTTCATTGAGTGGTTTTCCATATTCCTTAGTGAGTTCTTTTAAGTGATATTTATAAGATATTTCTAGGGCGATCTCAGCTAAATTAGTATGAGTGTCGAAAACTTCAGATAAATCACATAAATTATTTAAATCTCGAATTAGACTAATAGAAAAAAATTGTTCTCGCATTGCTCTTAAAGATTTCTTTAGATCATTAAGATTATCAATTGAACGATCTTTGATGAAAGACTCAATATGAGATCGCTTTATTCTTTTTTTTAAGCTTTGCTTAAAGGATTTAATTAGTTCTGGTTTTGATTCGAGAAGCGTAGATAAAAATTTGGATTGTAGTTTTGCATTACTAATTGCAATATTGGCGTCTAATTTTTTATTGTCAAGAGTAATCAATGATATGTCGTCCTTTCTAAACTTTAACATTCTCCAAAATTAAATAAATTGGTCGGGACGGTGAGATTCGAACTCACGACCCCATGCACCCCATGCATGTACGCTACCAGGCTGCGCTACGCCCCGAAATAAATGTTATCTATTTTAAAGTTTTAAGAATATCGCTTAACTGAGCTTTGAAATTACCGAGATCACTAGAACTATTTGTAGTGCTTGATGAAATAATATCGCCGGCTAAAGGGAGTTCTGCTTGTGCCTTCTCAATAGCCTCCTTAGAAGTAGTATCTTTAATAAATTTACGATCAGAAAGCTTTCCTTTAGCCCCTTGTATAGTAAAGCCCTCGAAATATAATAACTCTCGAATCTTTCTTATAAGAAGAATATCTGCCTGTTGATAATATCTTCGGTTGCCCCTTCTTGTGGTAGGTTTAAGTTGGGTGAATTCTTGCTCCCAGTAGCGAAGAACATGTGGTTTTAAATCGCACAAAACGCTTACTTCCCCAATAGCAAAATATCTTTTATTTGGAACGGTTGGTAGGACTTTTTTAAGATTGTTTTCCAGCAGTCTTCTCTTCTACACTATTTTTTAACTTTTGACTTGAGTGAAAGGTAACGACACGTCTTGCTTTTATAGGTATTTCTTCTCCCGTTTTTGGATTTCTTCCAGGTCTCTCAGACTTAGTTCTTAATTCAAAATTACCAAATCCCGAAAGCTTAACATTTTCACCTGCTTCGAGAGCAGCACGTATTTCCTCAAAAAAGGCTTCTACCATTTCCTTAGCCTCGCTTTTGTTAAGGCCTACTTGCTCGAATAAAACTTCAGATAACTCAGCTTTTGTTAGAGTCATAACTATTTTCTCTTAAAATTTAATTAGCGTAATTTTGCACCAAATTTATTTTCTAAACATTTAATCACTTGATCGACTACTTTACTAACCTCTTTATCCTCAAGTGTTTTATAAGTATCTTGTATAAGTATAAGAAATGCAATACTTTTTTTGTTATTTTCTATTCCATCACCTTGGTAGACATCGAAAGGTTCAAATTTGATTAGATTCTTAATTTTACTAGAATAGATATCTTTAACAAGATCTCCAACCACGATATCTTTATCGATTATTACAGAAATATCCCTTCGTACTGGAACAAATTTACTTGGTAAATCATAAGATAAATCTTTTAAATCACTAAATACAATAGTATTTAATTCAAATAGATAGGTATCACGAGGTAATTCAAATTTCTGCTGCCATGATGGATGAAGACAACCTAACCAACCAACTTTTGTTTTTTCAAGTAATATTTCTGCAGTTTTTCCAGGGTGAAGACATGCAGGAGTATGATCAATTGCCTTCATAAAACTTAATGTTTTACATGAAATATTCTCTATATCTCCTTTAATATCATAAAAATTAATTTCTCTATTTTTTTCACCACATTGTTCTGGAATCTGGTCACCGTAAGCTAACCCTGATAAAACTCTATCTTCTTTGAATGTTCCATTATTTAGCTTATATATTGAAGCAATCTCAAACAAACGTACTATCTTTTGTCCACGATTTAAATTATAAAGCAAGGCTTCGATATGGCTGCTCCACATCTTAGACCTCATAACGCTGAGATTTGCGGCTATTGGGTTCTCAAGTTCGATTAAATTATTGTTATTATGAAGATTCTTTTCTCTATCGTTTGGGATAAAGCTATAGCTTATTACTTCATTGTAACCATGTGAAACTAAGGTGTCTTTAATTAAATCAATTGGTTTTATTTCACTTTTAGTTTCCAACATCTTTGCAGGCATATTCGGAACTAAAGCTGGAATATTGTTATACCCAAACAATCTTATTACTTCCTCTACAAGATCTTCCTCAATGGTTATATCAAAACGGTATTGAGGGGGAGTGACTAGAAATTCATCTTTATCCTGTGCGAAACTGAATTTTAACTTTTTTAGAATAGCAGCTACTTCCTCACTGGATATAGCTACTCCCATAATTTTTACAATCCTCTTGGTGTCAAGTCTAATAGGTTTTCTTTGCGGAAGCTGATCTGTTATGTCTATACTATTCGATATGCTTCCGCCACAATATTTTACTATTAGTGACGCTGCGTAATTAAGGGAAAGAAGTGTTGAACTAAAATCAACGCCACGCTCAAAACGGTGGGATGATTCAGTGTTTAAACTAAACGATCTGGCCCTTCCTGCAATTTGAACAGTATCAAAGTAAGCACTTTCAAGAAAAATATCTTTTGATTCAGCCTTTATAGAAGAGAGCTCCCCTCCCATAATACCAGCTAACGCCAATGGTCCATTTGTATCAGAAATTATTAGTTCACCACCCTGGAATTTAATTTCTTGTTCGTTTAAAAGAATTAATACCTCACCCTTTTTGGCGTTACGAACACTAATCTCACCATTCAACTTATTTTGATCAAAAGCATGCAAGGGCTGTCCTCGCTCCAACAAAACATAGTTGGTAATATCTACAACTGGATTTATAGATTTAATTCCCCCTCTTTCAAGGTAGTTAATCATAAACTCTGGGAGTTTGATATTGTTATCTACATTACTGATTTGCAATCCACAATAGCGCGGGCATGCAATTGAATCTTCAACATTAATTTTTTGTGTATTATTAATTGATGCTTTAATTTGTAAATACTCATCTTCCTTTAAAGATAAATCACTAAGCGCTGCTACTTCTCTCGCAATACCCTTAAGACTTAAACAATCTGCTCTATTTGGTGTGATGGATAAATGAAAAATTATATCGTTTAACTCCAGAGCGTCTGTTATTGGCTGACCTAGGGTAAGTTCGGAATTTAATTCATGCAAACCATCCGCATCATCACTAATACCTAATTCTTTCGCTGAGCATAACATCCCAAATGACTCGACTCCTCTGAGTTTAGCTTTTTTAATCTTAAATTCTGGTAATTCGGCACCGACCATCGCACATGGAACTTTAATCCCTTTGCGAGCATTGGAAGCCCCACAAACTATTTGAAGATAATCTTTTGTGCCAACATCAACATGACACACATTTAATCGATCTGCATCAGGGTGTTTATTAATCTCGACAATCTCTCCCACCACAATCTGATTTGAAATTGACGATAAGTCCTTCACATCCTCAACTTCAACACCTGCTGAGGTCAAAAGTTCTTCTAAATCTAATTTATCAAGTGATTCATTAAAAAATTCTTGTAACCATTTTTTTGAGAATTGCATTTCTATACCTTAAATTGCTTGAGAAATCTTAAGTCATGAGTGAAAAACGGTCGTAAGTCATCAAGGCCGAATTTTAACATTGCTAACCTTTCAACACCGAGACCAAATGCAAATCCTTGGAAGTCATTTTTATTGATATTGGTATGCTTAAGTACATTTGGATGGACCATGCCACAACCACCAATTTCTAACCATCCACCATTCCAGCTCATATCAATTTCTGCTGACGGCTCTGTGAAGGGAAAAAAAGATGGTCTAAATCTAATACTCAATGAACTGTCCTCGAAGAATTGCTGCAGAAAATCTTGTACCACCCCTTTTAAATTTGCAAAATTAATATTTTCATCAATCCATAAACCTTCTACTTGATGAAACATTGGTGAGTGTGTAGCGTCTGAATCAACCCGATAGACCCGTCCTGGTGAAATAATTCTTAAAGGTGGTTTGTTTTCTTTCATATATCGAACTTGCACTGGGGACGTATGCGTTCTTAAAACATAATTTTTATTAATATAAAAAGTGTCATGCATTGCTCTTGCAGGATGTGACTCTGGAATATTTAATGCAGTAAAATTGTGGTAATCGTCCTCAATTTCTGGGCCCCTAGCTAAATCAAAACCTACAGAATGAAAAATTCGCTCAATACGTCTCATAGTAAGGGTTATTGGATGTAAGCTTCCTGAATTACCCTTGATACCGGGCAATGATACATCGATAGATTCATCACTTAATTGTTTAGTTAATATCGCCTTTTGGATAGATTCTTTGCAGTGGTTTAAAGCTAATTCAATGCCTTGTTTTACCTCATTAATAAGAGCCCCTATCTTTGGCTTTTCCCCTTTAGAAAGCTTTGATAGCCCTTTCATCGCTTCAGTTATTGGTCCAGCTTTGCCTAAGTATTTAGATTTTGCATTATCTAGCTCAGTTAAAGACTTGCAGGCGGCAAAGTCTTTCTTTGCATCAGTAATTAATTTTTTTAAGTCTTCCATAATCCTATTCTAATAAAAAAGGAGGCCTTTAGCCTCCTTTTTTTAACAATATTTATTTATTATGCATTTTTGAGGTTATTCTTTGCCAGATCCACAAATTTCTCAAAAGCTGGCTTGTCAAAAACAGCCAAGTCGGCGAGAACCTTTCGATCGACATCAACAGACGCTTTCTTTAAGCCATTCATAAATCTACTATAGGTTAGCCCGAACTCTCTTGCACCTGCATTGATACGTGCAATCCATAAAACTCTAAATACACGTTTTTTTTGTCTTCTATCACGGTAAGCATATTGCCCAGCCTTCATTACTGCTTGCTTAGCAATTCTGTATACATTCTTTCTTCGACCACGAAAGCCCTTCGCAGCTAATAATACTTTTTTATGTTTTGCTCTAGCGGTTACTCCGCGCTTAACTCTAGGCATCTTTTACTCCTTATTGTGTTGGCATCATCGAGCGAACTCTTTTAGCATCGGATGATGAAATAATTTCTGTTCCACGAAGATTTCTTTTTTGCTTAGTGGTCTTCTTGGTTAGAATATGACGTAGATGAGAGTGTGTGCGCTTAATTGCACCACTTCCTAAGAATTTAAAGCGTTTTTTAGCCCCACTTTTAGTTTTCATTTTTGGCATTTTTTTCTCCTAATAATATTTTGAGTGCATCGGCATGCCTGTATGGCCTTATCACTCTAGTTATTTATTCTACTTCTTCT
The DNA here is from genome assembly GCA_902558495.1 of uncultured OM43 clade bacterium. GTDB lineage: Bacteria > Pseudomonadota > Gammaproteobacteria > Burkholderiales > Methylophilaceae > BACL14. The sequence goes on from CACEEB010000004.1 coordinate 12,497, forward strand.
TTTTTTTCCTCTTGTATTTCCTTTTGAGCAGTCGGTTTTAATTTTTTCTTTGTCTTTTTATTTGGTGACAAAACCATTACCATTTGACGACCTTCCATCTTTGGAAACTGCTCTACTACTCCATGTTCCTCCAGATCAGCCTCTACTCTTTTTAATAAAGCCATCCCTAACTCTTGATGGGCAATTTCTCTTCCTCTAAACCTAAGAGTTACTTTGGTTTTATCCCCATCACCCAAGAAACGTATTAAATTTCTGAGCTTAACATTGTAATCATTTTCATCAGTTCCAGGCCTAAATTTGACCTCTTTAACTTGCACATTTTTTTGCTTTGTCTTAGCTTCATGCAACTTTTTACTCTGTGCATATTTAAACTTTCCATAATCCATTAATCTACAAACGGGTGGATTTGCTTTCGGTGCAATTTCTACTAAGTCGGTTTCTAATTCATCAGCTTGAGATATTGCTTCTGATAAAGATACAATTCCAAGAGGTTCTGCATCCATACCGACCAGACGAATTTCTTGTGCTGTTATATCACTGTTAATTCGTACATTTTTATCTAAAGCTATAGTTATCCCCTGTTCATAAAATTTTTAAGCTACGCATTAAATCTTATTATCAATATCTTTTTTAAGCTTATCTAAAAAACTATCAAAAGACATTAATCCAAGATCATCTCCATTGTGTGCTCGCACAGTAACTTGCTGTTCTTGCACCTCACGATCACCTATTACAACCAGATATGGAATACGCTGAATGCTGTGTTCGCGTATTTTATAGGTAATCTTCTCATTTCTCAAGTCTGATTCGCATCTTATGCCGTTTTCCTCAAATCTTGACTTTAGTTTCTCAGTGTAAGGTTTGTGTGCATCGGCTATATTTAGCAAAATAACTTGTATTGGAGCAAGCCAAAGAGGCATAAGTCCTGCATAATGTTCAATTAGAATGCCGATAAAACGCTCCATCGAACCCACTATGACTCTATGAAGCATAACGGGATGTTTTTTGCTATTATCCTCGTCGATATATTCTGCACCAAGTCTTTTTGGAAGGTTAAAATCTAATTGAATAGTTCCACATTGCCATATACGTCCCAAGCTATCTTTTAAAATATATTCAATTTTTGGTCCATAAAATGCTCCCTCACCTGGCTGAATTTTATATTCTTGACCCACCTCTTTTAGTGCACTTCCAAGTGCCTCCTCTGACTTATCCCATATTTCATCTGAGCCAATTCTTTTTTCTGGTCTCGTAGATAGGACTACTTCAACATCTTTAAACCCAAAATCTTGGTAAGCTTTGTAAAGCATGTCATTAAATGACTTAACTTCATCCTTAACTTGAGCTTCTGTACAGAATATATGCGCATCATCCTGAGTAAAACCTCTAACCCTCATTAGTCCGTGAAGCGCACCTGAAGGTTCATTTCTATGGCATGACCCAAGCTCAGCTAACCTTAAAGGTAAGTCTCTATAACTATGGAGTGTTTTTTTAAATACCTCGACATGACCAGGGCAATTCATTGGCTTAACTGCGTAAACTCTATTCTCAGAGGCTGTAGTAAACATATGATCTTGATAATTTTCCCAATGGCCAGATTTTTCCCAAAGAGTCTTATCGAGTACGGTTGGAGTTCTGATTTCTTTATATCCATAATCCTTAAACATTTGTCTAATATATCCCTCCACAACGAGCCACAAAGCCCATCCTTTTGCATGCCAAAATACCATTCCTGGAGCATTATCTTGAATATGAAATAAATCAAGTTGCTTTCCAAGCTTCCTATGATCTCTTTTTTCTGCCTCTTCTAGACGATATAGATATTCTTTTAATTCATCCTTAGTTGCCCATGCAGTCCCATAAATACGTTGTAGCATTTCGTTATTTGAATCCCCGCGCCAATATGCTCCTGCTACCTTCATAAGCTTAAAAACTTTTAACTTTCCTGTTGATGGAACATGGGGTCCTTTGCACAAATCTATAAAATCACCTTCTTTATATAGGGATACTTCTTCTGCATCTGGTATAGATTCAATAATTTCTGATTTATATTCTTCTTTAATACTCTTAAAGTGCTTTATTGCCTCTTTACGGTCCATAACAATTCTTTCAACGGTAAAATCTTTTTTTGCAAGTTCCGCCATTTTTTTTTCGATTGTTGTCAAATCCTCTGGAGTAAATGGGCGTTTATATGAAAAATCATAGTAAAAACCATTATCTATAACAGGGCCGATGGTTACTTGAGCATCGGGAAAGAGCTCTTTTACTGCGTAAGCCAATAGATGTGCAGTTGAGTGCCTTATAACATCAATACCCTCTTGATCTCTTGCAGTAATAATACTGAGATTACTATCAGATGAAATTTCATAAGATAGGTCAACTAATTGATCATCTACCTTACCTGCTAAAGCAGCCCGAGCTAATCCCTCACCAATATCTAGTGCTACATCAGCTACAGTAATATTTTTACTGTAGGATCTTGTTGACCCATCAGGAAGTCGAATTTCTGGCATATTTAATATCTGTCAATTTATATAAAATTATTATAGCAATATAAGTCTATAAACTCTCAATTGGTAGGCGCGATTGGATTCGAACCAACGACCCCCACAATGTCAATGTGGTGCTCTAACCAACTGAGCTACGCGCCTATATTACCTTGCAACGCGCCATTTTATATTACTGAACAACATCAATCAATGTCGCAATTAAATCTTTTATTTATTTAAATTTTCGATGATGAAATTGTATCCATCTTCATAAGTTGGATAGTTAAAAATAAATTCTGTTTTCGGTGTTATTAAAGATTTCAGTTGCTTGCCATCGTATGTGTCCTTGGGCTCAAAATGTATTAACTTTAATCCCATCAACCCTCGAATATGGTTGAGTACATCATACAATAGTGCTGGTGAATTGTCTGTTAGGAGATATAAAGGTTCTATGGCAATATTTTTTTGCAACTTATTCAAAAGGAATGCAATAAAATTAACCACATCTTGATCATAAATACGATTTGTCCAACGATTTTCTTTAGGCCAAGATGAATGATTTTGTGCCATCTTGATAAGACGAATCCTATTCTCTCCATATATACCTGAAAGTCTTAAAATGCTTACCGATATATCTGACTCAAGTAAAGCCAACTCTCCCCTATACAAGGCCTCTCCACCAAAATCAGTGGGTTCAGGAGGAGTTCTCTCAGTCATTATATTGTGATTATTTTGCCCATACACTCGTGTGCTTGAGATAAAAAATAAATGATTAAATTTAGGACAATTCTCTTTTATAGATTTAATACTAATTTTTAGTCCGTCAAAGTAGGCTTTTTGGTAGCTAGAGGGCGATTGATCATCAGCAGCAATAGAATAAATCACATATTCTGGATTAATTTTGGTTAAGGTTTTATTGAATGCCGGGTCAAGTATATTAAGACAAACTATCTTAAAATCATGAAAGTTTGAAATAGCATTACGCTTAATACCTATGACATTATATTGTTGCCTTAGATCGGAACCAATTTTAATACCTAGCTTTCCACAACCAATAATTAATAATGTAGGGTTTACTTCCAAACGACTTTATATATAAAACCAGGGGATGATAAAACTATAAATAAAAAGAATGTGACAACATAAAATTCCCAGCCTTGTGGGTGAACATTTCCAATTACCTGTTTTTCGAGGAAAATAACAAAAAAACCGACAATAAAATAATTAACAACAATTTCCAAAAGAACCAATGCTATAGACTTAGTTTTATTTAAAGGGACAAAAATAAATAAATTTTTTGAAAACCAAGGTATATTTGACAAAAAAAGGGCTATTAAAATTATTAAAAAAATCATCACAATATATTAGTAGGTTATTTTTAAAAAATCAAAAAAAATGATAGTTGAATAAAATGCTTAATGACATTAAGCTATAAAGAATAATTAAATAAAAAAATTAAAAATTATGAAAAAAACAAAAAGACCTACAAGAACATTGTTGGACATAATCAAAACCAAGGACATTAACGAACTTATAACAGTTGACGCTAACAGCCCTGTTATGGAAGCACTCATGATTATGGCGAAATTTAAAATTGGTGCCTTGATAGTGATGCATAAGGATAAAATGGCAGGAATAATTTCAGAGAGAGACTATGCTCGAGAAATGATTTTGGAAGGAAGATCTTCCAGAGACACCCTGGTAAAAGAAATAATGACTAAAAAAGTGATAACCCTTTCTGCAAAAGATAATTTTGAAAAAGGTTTAGACATTATGACTAAAAATAGAATTAGACATATGCCAATCATAGATGGGAAAAAGCTGATCGGCATGGTCTCTCAAGGTGATTTAGTTAAAGAAATGATTGCTTATCAAAAAGACTTAATTGCAGAACTAGAGGTATTTGTATACGAAAGAGCGTGGTAAATAATTCTTAATTAACCGCCAAAATCATCAAGCATAATATCTTCTCTATCAACTCCTAGATCTATTAACATATCAATTACTGATTGATTCATAATTGGGGGTCCACATAAATAATATTCACAATCTTCAGGCGCAGGATGATCTTTTAAATATTGTTCAAAAAGGATATTGTGAATAAATCCTTTGTGACCTTTCCATTTATCCTCTGGAGGCGAATCAGATAAAGCAACATGCCAAGAAAAGTTCTCATTATCTTTATCTAATTTATTAAAATCATCGACATAAAACATTTCTTTTTTCGATCTCGCTCCATACCAGAATGTTGCTTTTCTGTCAGATTTTATCCTTCTAAACTGATCAAAGATAAGGCTTCTCATTGGTGCCATACCAGCACCTCCACCCACAAAAATCATTTCTTTTTTGGTGTCTCGAGCAAAAAACTCTCCAAATGGGCCTGAAATTGTAACCTTATCGCCTTTTTTTAAATTAAATATATAAGAGGACATTTTTCCTGCAGGTATACCTGAAGATCCAGGTGGTGGGGTTGCGATACGAACATTAAGCATTACAATACCCTTCTCTTCGGGATAATTAGCCATTGAGTATGCTCTTTCAATTGACTCATTTACCTCAGAGGATACATCCCAAATTTTAAATCTATCCCAATCTTCGTGATACTCTTTTGCAATATCAAAATCCTTATAAGAAAGTTTGTATGCAGGTGCTTCGATCTGAATATAGCCACCTGCCTTAAAATTTACCTCCTCACCCTTTGGAAGTTCTAAAATTAGCTCCTTAATAAATGTAGCTACATTATCATTACTACGCACATTACATACCCACTTTTTAACTCCAAATACTTCCTCAGGCACTTCGATTTCCATATCTTGTTTCACTGCAACCTGACAAGAGAGTCTGGATCCACAAGATGCATCTCTCTTACTAATAAGGCCTTCTTCTGTAGGTAAGATTGATCCTCCTCCTGAATGAATCTTAACTTTACATTGGGCACAAGTTCCACTGCCTCCACATGCTGATGGAACAAATAACTTTTCTGCAGCTAAGGCTTGAAGTAACTTTCCACCAGCAGGCACTTTTATATTTTTTTCTCCATTTATATTAATACTTACCTCACCAGAAGAAACAAATTTACTTCTTGCATAAATAATAATTGTCACAAGCGACAATACAATTAATGTAAAAAGCGTAATACCTAGAAAAAAAGTATCCATTATTTATTCCTTATAATTTAACACCAGAAAAACTCATAAATGCCATCGACATAAGCCCTGCAGTGATGAATGTTATGCCAAGACCTTGAAGACCCTCGGGAATATCACTGTACTTTAGTTTTTCTCTAACACCAGCCATAGCTGTAATAGCTAAAGCCCAACCAAAACCGGAAGATATACCATAGGTTAATGATTCGGAGAGATTATAGTCTCTTTCAACCATAAATAAAGAACCACCTAAAATAGCACAATTGACGGTAATGAGAGGAAGAAATATTCCAAGAGCATTGTATAAAGGAGGGAAATATTTATCCAAAACCATCTCTAATATTTGAACCAATGCAGCAATTACACCTATATATGAAATTAAACCTAAAAAGGTTAAATCGACCTCTGAAAAACCAGCCCAAGCCAAAGCACCAGGCTTTAGCAAGTAAGTAAGAATAAGGTTATTGGCAGGCACTGTTATTGCTTGAACAATCATTACCGAAATACCCAACCCAATTGCAGTAGTTATCTTTTTTGATACTGCTATAAAGGTACACATTCCAAGGAAAAATGAAAGTGCAAGATTTTCAACAAAAATAGCTTTAACTGCCAAAGATATAAGATTTTCCATTAGTGGTCCTCGACAGTTTGGATTTTAAATTCTGGACTCTCAACTTGTGATTTTTTCCATGAACGAAGTCCCCATATTAAAAAACCAATTATGAAAAAAGCAGATGGAGGTAAGAGAAGCAATCCATTAGGAACATACCAGCCACCCTCACTTAATGGTTGAAGTATTACAACTCCAAATAATGAACCTGCACCAAATAACTCTCTAAAAAAACCAACGCACATCAGCAATAGTCCATAACCTAATCCATTACCAACTCCATCAAAGAATGAATCGACAGGTGAATTATTCATAGCAAAAGCTTCAGCTCTTCCCATAACAATGCAATTTGTAATAATTAAACCAACAAAAACAGAAAGTGTTTTTGAAATCTCATATGCATAGGCCTTTAAAATTTGATCAACGACAATAACTAAAGAAGCGATAATTGTCATCTGTACAATAATCCTAATGGAATTAGGGATATGATTACGTAAGATAGAAATAAATAATGATGAGAAAGCTGTTACCGCTATAACTGCTAAAGCCATCACCAAAGAAACCTTTAATGATGAGGTAACAGCTAAGGCTGAACAAATACCTAACACTTGTAATGCTATAGGATTGTTGTCTACCAAGGGATCTACAAGCAGTTTTTTTCTAGTCTGAGACATTATGTTGTTCCATTTTTAAAGTTTACAAGAAATTTATCGAATCCTGACTCACCTAACCAAAATCTTACTAAATTATGAACACCATTTGAAGTTAAGGTCGCTCCTGCTAATGCGTCTATATGATGCTCTGAAACACCTGGTATCTTCGCAACTTGAATCATTATTTCTCCGTCTTGATTTTTTACTTTTTTACCAGCCCACTGCGCTCTCCATTTTGGATTGTCTACCTCACCACCAAGTCCAGGAGTCTCAGCATGTTGATAAAATTGCAAACCATAAATTTCATTGCCGTCTTCTTCCAGAGCTACAAATCCATATAATGTGGACCAGAGGCCATAACCATGAATTGGTAAAATAATTTTATCTACACTTTCATCCTTGTTTTTTAGTAGGTATACCGTCGCATAATTAGTCCTTCTTCCTATTGAAGCTGGATCATCAATAAGAGCTTCACTAAGCATGGGATCGTTAGCAGCGCTGAAGTCATCAAATTCTTGTGGATTAAATTTATCTGAATATAACCCTTCATTTATATCCACAATCATTGGTTCGAAGGATGCAAAAGATTGCTCAATATTTATTCCTTCATAATAAAGCCCGGCAACTTGCAGAATATTTTTTTGTTTATCACGCACCTTATTGGCTAACTGAAAAGATTTAAGATTAACGGCTGCGAAGGAAACTACCATAGAACAAAATAAGCAAAGCACAACAGCAACTAAAACGGTTTTGGGTATGCTATCAATAGGAAGATTTTTAAAGCTTTTAAAAATACCTTCTTTTTTTGGTTCAGACATTTTGCATAATCCTTCGTCTTTTAATGTTTGCCTGCACCACGAAATGATCAATTAAGGGGGAAAAGACATTACCGAAAAGTATGGCAAGCATCATACCCTCTGGGAAAGCAGGGTTTATAACACGAATCATTACCACCATAAAACCAATTAAGGCACCATATATATATCGGCCTAAATTTGTATGACTTGCAGAAACGGGTTCTGTAACCATAAAGACTAGACCAAAAGCATAACTTCCAATTACAAAATGCCAATACCAAGGCATACTAAACATTGGGTTTGTGTCACTCCCTATCCAATTAAGAAATGATGAAAAAACTATCATTCCAGCTAAGCAACCAATAATTAAACGGTAGTTAGCAATTCGAGTTACAAGAAGAAAGGCTAGGCCAATTAAACATGCCAACGTTGACGTTTCGCCCAATGAACCTTGGATGGTGCCAAGAAATGCATCAGACCATGTTATTCCATAACTTATTAATGACTGATAACCCTCAGCAGCAGATATACTTAAGGATGTTGCGGATGTAACTCCATCGACAGGAACCCAAACTGAGTCTCCTGACATGTAAGCAGGATATGCAAAATATAAAAATGCTCTTCCTGTTAAAGCGGGGTTTAAGAAATTCTTGCCTGTACCCCCAAAAACCTCTTTACCCACAATAACCCCGAATATTATACCCAAAGCAACCATCCATAACGGGGTTGTTGCTGGCAATGTCAGGGTGTACAGCATTGATGATACTAAAAATCCTTCATTGACTTCATGTCCTCTTTTGGTAGCAAAAAAAACTTCGCATACCCCACCTGCAACTAAAGTTGTTATGTATATGGGGAAAAAATATAAAGCGCCATGGGCCATATTTGCAAAAATACTATTTGGATTAAATGGAATACCAAATAATTGTAAGAGCCATATTCTCCAGCCATTTAATTCAGAACTATTAATTTCAGAAAGGTAAATATTGGTTTGTAATCCCGTATTATAAAAAGCCCATAAAATACAAGGAATGGTAGATATAACAACGTAAGTCATAATCCTTTTCATATCCACAAAGCTTCGAGCATGTGGTGCAGCCTTTGTTACTGTGCTACTTGTATAGAATATAGTTTCAACCATTTCGTATATGGGGTAGAGCTTTTCATATTTGCCACCTGCTTTAAAGTCTGGCTCTATAGAATCAAAAAATTTACGAAATGCCATAAAGACTAACCTTCCTTCTCAATTTTGTGGAGACAGTCTCTGAGTGCAGACCCATACTCATATTTTGCAGGGCATGCAAATGTAGCTAATGCTAAATCTTCCTCTGCTAGCTCTAAAGCGCCTAATGATTGGGCTGTATCAGTATCCATCACAAGTAATGAACGAAGCAGTTGAGTAGGTAAAAAATCTTGCGGCATTAACGTTTCAAATACTCCTGTAGGTACCATAGCTCTCCTACCGCCGTTAAGATTGGAAGTTAAATTAAAGAGTTTGGAAGATCTTAGGGCAGAAATGAGAACTGGCATGACTGAGAATTTATTTGGTTGTGGTTTAATCCATCCAAAAGGTATTTTTTTTCTATCCTCATGAATAAGAGTTACTTGTCTGGAATATTTACCTAAAAAAGATAGTTCACCCTCTGCAACTTCGCCGGAGAGAATTGACCCTGAAATAACTCTACATGTATCGTCACTAATAAATTCATTATGTAATAAATCCTTAAGTGAAGCACCCTCAAAGGTTCTAACTAATCTTGGATTTTTTGCAAGAGGTCCAGAAATAGAAATTACTTTTTCTGCTTGCAAATATCCTGATAAAAATAGCTTACCTATAGATATGACGTCCTGGTAGCCAATAGTCCATACAGTTTTATTGCTATTAGGCGCATCTAAAAAATGTATATGGGTACCCACTAAACCTGCCGGATGAGGACCTTTGAAACCATGGACTTCACAGTCATCTAAATTAAGTTGGTTATCGTCCTTGCTACATACAAAAACTTTACCATTAGTTAATTTTGCAACTTGTTTCACGCCTTCTATAAAGTTATCAAGACTATCTTTGATGATGATATCCGCATCTGGGCTTAAGGGTTCAGTGTCCAAAGCTGTTATAAAAATAGAGGATGGTTCAGAATCAGGATTTGGTATTTTTGAATAAGGCCTTGTTAAAAAGGAGGTCCATAAGCCACTATCTAGTAAGCATTTTCTAATAAATTCTTTCTCAGATTTTATTGATTTATTTTGCTTTATAAAATTAGGACTTTTTGCTTCTAAATCTGCTACCTTTATAATTACACTAAGCAAGACTCTTTTTTCGCCCCTATTGATTGAATGCACATGCCCCTTACAAGGAGAAACAAAGATCACATCAGGATGATCTTTATTACAAAATAAAGGACTGCCTTTCTCGACTAAATCTCCTTCTGACACTAACATCTTGGGTTTTAATCCAATAAAGTCAGTTCCTTTTACTGCCATGAATTTAGGATGTTGGCCTTCAGAAATTTCTTGCTTTGGAGAACCTGCTATAGGAATATCCAAACCACGTTTAAATGAAAAATTTGCCATATTTTATAATGATTCCTGATAAATCTATGCAACAATAAGAATATTAAAATTATATTCTAGTTCTTACATCAAATGTTTCAAAAGTTATAATTTATGTTGTTTTGAGTGGTATATAAGTCCCTTAGTTCCATTTTAGTGCTTTTAAATGCAGCCAATCATCAAGACTAGTTTTACAGATATTTATAAAGATTTTTAAATTAAGATATAATGCTTTCATGGACACATTTCTTTTAGTTTTTATTTTCTTAATAAGCATAGTCGTTCTTATGTCTCTTGGCGTCATTTTTATGGGTAAAAATATTAAAGGTAGTTGTGGTGGGCTTAATGCTATTCCTGGAACTGACAAATGTTCTGTTTGTAATAAGGATATAGATCCAAATAATCCTTTATTAAGCAAGCTTGATTGCAAGAAAAATAAAAAATAGACTTTACTATCCCATATCAAATGGGATATATATTATTCCAAAAAAAGATACTGCTGAAAAAGCTCCGTAAATCCAAGATTTTAAAATCCAATTTTTTTCTTTTGCCTTCCAATTTTCCCTAAAAGCTCTCCCAAAAAATATCATTAGCAAAATTAAAAATAATCCGGCATATGATGGTAGGGAATTAATTGAAGTCATAAGGAAAAAAATCTGTTTTATTGATAATAAATTCGAATAAATGGTGCCGTCGGAGAGACTCGAACTCTCACGACTTTCGTCACTACCCCCTCAAGGTAGCGTGTCTACCAATTCCACCACGACGGCATATCCTTTGGTTATGCTAGTTTGGAATATCTTGAGCACCTAAAGGCTTTTCTAAATCTTGGTCAATATCTGATGTCACATTTGTTTCAATTTGTGTATTTTTTAAATCCACTACACTATTATCTCCATGCTTATTACTTGCTATCACTGCTAAAGCAATACTTGTACAAAAAAAGGTTGTTACACAAATCGATGTAGCTCGACTTAAAAAATTTGCTGAACCTTGGACGCCAAAAACACTTCCAGAATTTCCGCCACCAAATGCTGCGCCAGCATCTGCCCCCTTTCCATGCTGCACAAGCACTAAGCCGATCACACCAAGACTGGCCAATATATGAACAATAAGAATTAAATTTTCCATTTTTTTTCTTTTTATTAATTATTAATTATTTTTTAGTGACTGAGGTTGCCGCTTTACATATCGATACAAACTCACTCACATCTAATGATGCTCGTCCGATTAAACCACCATCAACGCTTTCCAAGGCGAACAATTGTAACGCATTTTTAGTATTTACGCTTCCACCATATATAATTTTTAAGTTTTTTACCTCATTCGTTATATTTTTATTTATCTTATTTCTAATGAACTTACACATTTTATTCGTTTGTGCTGGGGTGGCAGCCATATCGGAACCAATAGCCCATATGGGTTCGTATGCAATAATTGTGTCATCGAAAGTTTTAGCACCGTATCTTTCTATAATAGCTTTTAATTGGGACTCGACGACAGTTTCCATAATCCCTGCCTCCCTCTCAATCAATGTCTCTCCAACACACAGAATGGGCATCATCCCTTGATCTTTAATTATCTTAAATTTATCCGCAATATTTTCATCAGATTCACAATATGCGGTATTTCGTTCTGAGTGTCCTACAATTACATATAAGGATAGAAAGTCTTTTAACATTCCAGCACTGACTTCTCCAGTATAGGCACCTGATAAAAATTTAGCTACATTTTGGCTACCCCATCCGATATTTGAGTTTTTTAAAATTTCCTCAGCTTTGAAAAGATATGGATAAGGAACACATAATCCAATAAGAACATTATTAAGGTTTTTTAAATTTTCTTTCACATCATTAAAATATGATGAATAAAAATCTAGTGATCCATTCATCTTCAAATTACCAATAATAATTTTTTCTTTTCTTGTAGTCATTAAATTAAATTTCTTAATATAATTTGTATTTTCTTATTTTCTCGAAATTCATTAGTTTCAACTCTATAAACAGCCTCTATTCTATCAGGTAGACTTTCTGAATGATTGAAAAAAATTCCCTCGTACAGGGAACCATTGAAATTAAGCTTACATTTTTTATGCTTATCCATTAGGACAGATTGTTCAATTACCTCAAACTTATCAAGATATTGTGGCTGAATAAAACCTTGGCCCCATATACTCATATCAATTTTCTTAACAATGTCAAAATTCATAGAATTATTCAGAATAGACTCATCTACATTAATCACTGTGTTTAAATCATCCTCAGTTAATAATTCAGTGCATGTCTGTTCAAATATTGTTACAAATAGATCAAAATTAGTCTCCTCAATTGTTAAGCCTGCAGCCATAGCATGACCTCCAAATGATTTTATAAGATTGCTATTTTTTTTAGAAATTAAGTCAAGGGTGTCTCTTAAATGAAGTCCAGATATTGATCTTCCTGATCCTTTCAACAAACCACTTTCATCCAATGCAAAAATTATAGTTGGTCTGGAATATTTTTCTTTCATTCTTGAAGCTAAAATACCGATTACTCCTTGATGCCAACTCTTGTTATATAAACATATCGAAAATGGAAGGGATAAATGATCTAAATTGATATCCTTTAAAGCTTCTGCATGCATTTTTGACTCTATCTCACGCCTTTCCTTATTTAGTGCTACCAATTTTTTTGCAAAAGATTCTGCTTCCTCATAACTATTAGAAAGTAAACATTTTATGCCAATTGATATATCATCAAGTCTGCCTGCGGCATTGAGTTTTGGCGCAATAGCAAAAGAGAGATCGGAAGTTTTGAGGTTTGGTAGAGACTTTTTACTTAGCTTCGCAATAGCCTGTATTCCAAAATTACAATTTTTGTTTCTTATTACTTTTAGACCATGTTCTACTAAAATTCGGTTGTTATAATCAAGTGTCACTAAATCAGCAATTGTACCCAAACAAACAAGATCTAGTAAGTCATGTAATTTTGGTTCCGTTTTTTTGGTATATTTTCCCTTCTCTCTAAAAATAACCCTTAGAGAAAGAAGAAAATAAAAGATCACTCCAACCCCACATAAATTCTTACTAAGAAAACTGCAATTAGATTGGTTGGGATTAATAATAAAATTCGCATTAGGTAAATTATCAGCAGGCAAGTGATGATCGGTGACTATTACATCAATATTATTTTCTCTTGCAAGTTTTACACCTTCTATACTTGCAATACCATTATCAACGGTAATAATCACATCGGGCTTTTTTAATAATGCATGCTCTACTATTTCTGGAGTAAGACCGTATCCGAATTTAAATCTATTTGGCACCAAAAAATCTACATTGGCTGAAAACTTTCTTAAACCTAAGACCGCACATGCTGTTGCTGTTGCCCCATCAGCATCATAATCTCCGATAATCAAAATTTTTTTTTGAGCAATAATGCAGTCAAACAAAAAATTTGCAGCTTTATCTATATCTAAAAGAGTATGAGGTGATTGTAAATTTTTTAATTCGTAATTTATATCATCAAATGATTGAATATCCCTTGCCCCAAGTATGGAAGCTAACCTTTTGTCTACACCATTATTTACTAATTTATTCTTTAAATCTTGGTTAATTATTCTTTTTTTAACTTGCATATAAATAGCCTAACATTTTCTTCAAATCAAAGAATAGATTTGATATTTTTTTATCTTAAACAAAACCAAGGAAAAAAATTAACTAATATAAAAAATTGGTGAGGATTTTTTAATTGAACTTTATTGTAAAAATAAATAAATTAATAACCCAAAATATAAAAAGGCAAAAAATCCAACGATTAGAAAAACATAAATTAATGTTTTATAAATCTTTTCTAAAAGCTCTTCAATCTTTGTGAAATCTTGTTTATTCATATTTTTAAGATGGTGCCCGGGGCCGGAATCGAACCGGCACGACCGTAAGGTCGAGGGATTTTAAGTCCCTTGCGTCTACCAATTTCGCCACCCGGGCAAACGCTCATTTTATCATTACTTTTTATTAAGCAATGAAAGTTATTGGAGGCGCGTGCCGGAATCGAACCGGCGTCTAAGGCTTTGCAGGCCTCTGCATAACCACTTTGCTAACGCGCCAAATAATTAAAGCTAAAAAAAAAGGGAGACAAATTTTAAGCTCCCTATTCTATAAATCTGGAGCGGGAAACGAGGTTCGAACTCGCGACCTATACCTTGGCAAGGTATCGCTCTACCAGCTGAGCTATTCCCGCATAACGAAGGCAGTATTTTAGCTTTTTTTTGAACCATGTCAATTAAGAGTAATAAATACTAAATGCCCTTAAATTTTAATTGCAGCCTTCAAATAAACTACCATTGAAATAATCGTAAGAATTGCCGCTAAGTTAATTAGAATATTACCAATGGTTGCAATTTGTATAAATCCAATACTTTCAAAATACAATAAACATATTATTGCCGCCATTTGAAAGCCTGTTTTTAATTTTCCAATATATGCCACTGCTACCCCACCTGGTTTTCCAATAGTTGCCATCCACTCTCTTAAAGCACTAATTGCAAATTCTCTTCCGATAATGATAAGCGCAATCATGCTATGCACCCTTCCCAATTCTACAAGTAACAGTAATGCTGCGATAACTATTAATTTATCTGCTACTGGATCAATGAATGCCCCAAATTTCGATGACTGATTTAATTTTCTTGCTAGATAGCCATCTAACCAGTCTGATAATGCAGCTAAAATAAATATCGAAGTTGCCCAAATATTTTTTTGTTGAGAGTCCAAGTATGATTCAGGTAAATAAAAAACTATCACTAAGCATGGAATTAATGCAATCCGAAAATAAGTAATAATATTCGGTATGTTATATGACATAGATTTCCCTTTTTTTAATTAGTGAAAATAACTATATATTTTTTCAGCAAGTTTATCGTTAATACCTTCAACTAAGATTAATTCCTCAATGGGTGCATTCTTTACGCCATCTAAACCGCCAAAATATACTAATAAATTCTTTCTTTTTTTTGTACCAACTCCTTCAATATCCTCCAGAGTTGATGTTAACCTAGCCTTAGCTCTTTTAGCCCTATGTCCAGTAATAGCGAATCTATGGGACTCATCCCGAATATGCTGTATTAAATGAAATCCTAGATTTGTAGGATTTATATTTTCAAGGACTTGATCTTTGGCCATAATTAGTTTTTCTTTGCCTACTTTTCTATCGGCTCCTTTTGAAACACAGACTAAAAAGATATCATGCATTCCATTTTCTTCCATAATTTTTTTTGCGACACTATATTGTCCTTTTCCTCCGTCGATCAAAACAAGATCAGGCTTTATGGCATCCTCCAAAACAATTCTTTTAAATCTTCTTTCTAACACTTCTTTCATTGCTCCATAATCGTCGCCAGGTGTAATATTCTTAATATTATATTTTCTGTATTCTTTATTCTGCATTTCATATTTGTCATACACCACACAAGATCCAACCGTTAACTCTCCAGAAGTATGGCTAATATCAAAACACTCGATACGATTTACATGATCTGGTAAATTTATTAATTTCCTCAAGGCTATTAAACGCTCAATATGACTAGCTTGTTCATTATTTTTTTGTTCTAAGGATATCTGGGCGTTTTTTTTTGCCATTAAAAGCCAATTTTTCTTATCGCCGGTAACTCTTGAGATTAATTTTACTTTTCCATATTTTTTAATTTCAAAAAAATCGTTGAGAAGATTTTTATTAATCTTTAATTCAGAAACTATCACTGGAGGAGGCCTTCGCAAGTCGTAATATTGAGTAATGAAAACTTCTGCAATATGTTCATCTAACTCACCACTATAGTTCTTAGGAAAAAAAGATTTATCTCCTAGATGCCTACCACCTCTTATCATGACAATATTTACACATAATCTCCCCATTGATACATAAAAAGCAATAATGTCTGCATCATTTTCACTAAAATCACTTACAAATTGTTTCAATCTCACTTGCCTTAGGCTTTGAATTCTATCTCTAAAAACAGCAGCTCTTTCATAATCAAATGAATCCGCATGTTCATTCATTTTTAAGGTGAGATTCGTAATTACCTCGCTTTCTTTGCCATCAAGAAAAAGAATAGCTTGTCTAACATCACTATCATAATCATCTTTGTTTATGTGGCCAACACATGGTGCAGTACATCTTTTAATTTGGTATTCTAGGCATGGTCTCGTGCGATTGCTAAACACTGAATTTTCACAAGTCCGAAGCATGAAAACTTTTTGAAGTAATTGAATGCTTTGCCTTACTGCATGTGAGTTTGGGAATGGGCCAAAGTATCTTGTATCTTTTTTTTGCAGACCTCGATGAAATCTAAGTCTTGAAAATTTATCTCCTGTAAGTGCCAAATATGGATAAGATTTATCATCCCTAAAAATAACATTGTATCGAGGCATAAATGATCGGATCATGTTATTTTCTAAAATTAAGGCTTCAGCTTCTGTATTGGTTACAGTAAATTCAATATTTGCTATATTACCAATCATCAGTCTCGTTCTAGCACTTACTTGATTTTTTGAGAAATAGGAAGTTACCCTTTTCTTTAAATTTTTTGCTTTTCCAATATAAATAATATCTTTAGCTTCATTTATCATACGATAAACTCCTGGTAGACTTGGAAAAGTCTTAGCTAAATCTTTTACTTTTTGTTGCACACTTATCCCAATAAGTTTCCACCAATTGCCCAGTCCTCAGAGGCAACTTCATTGAAAACTATATAAGTATAAGATGGGGGTTTATTAGCAACTCTTTGCATCACATCAGTTATTTCTTTTGCAATTTCCTGTTTTTGTTCTTTATTTAAATTACCAGCTAATTTCACATTGATATATGGCATTTTATTTACCTCTCTCTTTAGTTATTGTTAAAAAAATATCAAAAAACATAGCTTCAGTCAGTCGTTTTGTTTGAGTATTGTATCGACTGCAATGATAACTATCATATAAAATTAATCCATTTGGAAGAATATGTCGACTGCCATGAGAAAATTCATAGTTACTTCTCACCAAATGGAATGCCTTTAATATTGCATTATGAGCTATAGTCCCCAAAGCTAATATTATCGATCCAGCTTTCAGTTCACCTAGTTCATTTGCTAGGTATGTATTGCAATTATTTATTTCGCCGGTGGTTGGTTTATTTTCAGGTGGTAAACATTTCACAGCATTAGTGATTCGGCAATTAATCAGCTTCAAGTTATCTTTATGTATTGATTCGGGTTTATTTGAAAAGCCGTATTTATATAATGCTTTGTAGAGCAGAATACCGGCATGATCGCCAGTAAAAGGTCTTCCTGTGTTATTGGCCCCATGCATACCGGGTGCAAGACCCACAATCAATAGAAATGGGGAGTTACTTCCAAAACTTGGGACAGGCTTGCAAAAATAGTGTGGATATTTTACCTTTGTTGAGGTTAGAAATTGCTCTAATCGGCTACATTTTTTACAATTAGGATCATATCTCATGATGTTATTTAGCTAGCTGGATTAATTTCAATAACCTTCTTAGTTCTATAATCATCCATTAGATTAAAATTAAGATATTGATATATTTCCCCAGCATTTTGATTAATTTTGTCAGACATTAGGGATAAATATTCATCTTTGGTAGGGATATAACCTAATATGGAACAAAATGCAGCTAGCTCTGCTGATCCCAGGTACACTTGAGCATCTTTACCCATACGATTGTCAAAATTGCGTGTACTTGTCGAAAAAACATGCGCTTTATCTTTAACTCTAGCTTGATTACCCATACATAAACTACATCCTGGTATTTCCGTTCTAGCGCCAGCTGATTCAAAAATTTTATAAACACCTTCTTTTTTTAATTGTGATTCATCCATTCTGGTTGGAGGTGCAATCCACAAAATAGATTCTGTTGATCCTAAACCTTCAATTACTTTTGCAGCAGCTCGATAATGACCAATATTAGTCATACAACTTCCAATGAAGACTTCGTCTATCTTATTCTTAGCAACCTCGGATAATGTTTTAATATTATCAGGATCATTGGGGCAAGCTATTAAAGGTTCAGTAATATTATCAAGATTAATATTGAGGGTATAAGCATATTGCGCATCAGCATCTGGCTCCAATAAAACAGGATCCTCAAGCCAATTCTTCATTTTATTTATTCTTCGCTCTAATGTTCTAGTGTCTTTATAACCAGCCTCAATCATATGTTGAAGTAAAGTAATATTAGAATGCATAAATTCAATAATAGGGT
Source organism: uncultured OM43 clade bacterium (assembly GCA_902558495.1). GTDB lineage: Bacteria > Pseudomonadota > Gammaproteobacteria > Burkholderiales > Methylophilaceae > BACL14. The sequence goes on from CACEEB010000004.1 coordinate 30,982, forward strand.
CTTTATTTAATTTGATTGTGCACCCATTTGCGGATCTTTCTGCTGACGCATCTGAGAATTCAAATGCCTGCTCAACCTTAAGATCTGGAAGACCTTCGATCTCAAGTATCCGCCCGCTAAAAATATTTTTTTTCTTCTTACCGGTGGTTAATTCTCCTTCTTGAATAGCAAAATAAGGAATTGCATTTACTAAATCCCTTAAAGTAATCCCAGGTTGCATAGTTCCCGAGAATTTAACTAGAACTGACTCGGGCATATCAAGAGGCATAATGCCAATTGCTGCTCCAAAAGCTACCAAACCTGATCCTGCAGGAAAAGAAATGCCTATTGGAAATCTAGTATGAGAATCCCCTCCTGTCCCAACTGTATCTGGAAGAATCATCCTGTTTAGCCATGAATGAATAACCCCATCCCCTGCCTTTAGGCTCACCCCACCTCTACTATTCATGAAGTCTGGAAGCGTGTGTTGAAGCTCAATATCTACCGGTTTTGGATATGCCGCTGTATGACAAAAGCTTTGCATAACAAGATCTGCATTAAAACCAAGACAAGCAAGTTCTTTTAATTCATCTCTAGTCATTGCTCCAGTAGTATCTTGAGAACCAACTGTAGTCATCTTAGGTTCGCAATAAACTCCAGGCTTTATTCCATCTACCCCACAAGCTTTACCGACAATTTTTTGAGCTAACGTATATCCCTTACCATCAAAATCATCTTGATGGTTTGATGAAAGAAATATATCTGTTTGTTTCATACCCATTGTAGTTCGTGCTTTATCTGTAAGTCCTCGCCCAATTATAAGAGCAATTCTCCCCCCCGCTCTTAGTTCATCGAGTAACGTCGACGGACTGAGACTAAAATCACAAAGCTTACGATTATCTTTTAAAATGTTATGATTTTGTAAATCAATTCTTATCTGGTCGCCCATTATCAATTGAGATACGTCACATTCAATTGGAAGCGCTCCTGAATCTTCAGCTGTATTGAAAAAAATTGGTGCAATTTTATTACCTAAAACCATACCACCAGAGTTTTTATTAGGGATAAAATTTATAGGATTTCCCATATGCCATTGCAATGAGTTTATTGCTGATTTTCTTGAGGATCCTGTTCCAACAACATCTCCAACAAAAACTATTGGTAGTTTTTTTTCTTTTAATTTACTAATAATACTTAATGCTTCTGGCATTTTATTTTGCAACATGGATTTTGCATGCAAGGGTATATCTGCTCTTGACCAAGCTTCTTGAGCTGGAGAAAGATCATCTGTATTAACTTCACCTTCTACTCGAAATACGACAGCATCAATTACGTTAGGGATATCATTCTTTTTGGTAAACCATTCTGCATCTGCCCATGCATTAATAAGTTGTGTAGCAAAAGTATTTCCAGCCTTATGTAACTCCTCAACATCATAAAATGCATCAAATATTAAAGTGATTTTTGAAAGTGCTTTTACTGCCAAATCTGCATGTTTACCCTTTAAGAGCTCTACCAAGGCTTGCACGTTATAACCTCCCAGCATAGTTCCTAATAGTTCAATTGCTTGTTTAGGAGAAATGCTTGATAAAGCTAAATTTTCATTAGCAACATCATTCAAAAATGAAGCTTTTACAAAAGCTGCCTGATCTACCCCAGCAGGAACTCGTTCTGACAAAATAGTCAACAGTTCATGTTGATCATCGCGGTTTTGCTGCTTCAACAATTCAATCAGACTAGCAGTTTGCTCAGAATTTAATGGAAGAGGAGGTAAATCCTGTTTTTTTCTATCCATTACATGTTGTTTGTATTCTTCAAGCATTAAGATATCCTAATATTTTTGGAGTGGTTCAGGGTATGTGCGCTATTTTAAAGTAAAAAATATGTTTTCCCAAATTGAGTACCTACCTAATATTTTAATTAAGAGTTAAATTAGTTTTATGTTTTTTAGGGTAAAATAGACTCTTAAGAGGAAATAAAGCTAAATATGACATTTTCACTAAATGCAATCTCACCAATCGATGGCAGATACTCTGCAAAAGCTGACAAATTAAGACCTATATTCAGTGAATATGGGCTAATAAAACATCGAGTTACAATTGAAATTCTTTGGTTAATCGCGTTAAGCAAAAATAGTAAAATAACAGAGGTTCCTCGCTTCTCTGAATCAACATTAAAGACTCTACATAATATTATTTTATCTTTTTCAGATAAAGACGCTCAAGCAATTAAAGATATAGAAAAAACTACTAATCATGACGTAAAAGCTGTCGAATACTGGCTTAAAAAGACGCTTGCAAATAATAAAGATGTGCATGCAGTTTCAGAATTTATTCACTTTGGGTGCACTTCTGAAGATATTAACAATCTCTCCTACGCTTTAATGCTAAAAGATGGGGTAAACAACGTTATATTGCCCGAAATTATTAAACTGCAAAAAAAGCTCAATGATTATGCTATTAAATATGCAGACATAACAATGATTGCTCGAACACATGGGCAAACAGCAAGTCCGACAACGCTTGGTAAAGAATTTGCGAATGTTAGTCACAGGATGAATCGACAAATAGCTACTCTAAAAAATCAATCGTATCTTGGAAAAATGAATGGGGCTGTCGGAAACTTTAATGCTCATCTTTCTGCATACCCTCAAATAGATTGGAGTACATTCTCGAAATCTTTTGTTGAATCATTAGATCTGGAATATAATGAATTTACTACACAAATAGAACCCCATGATTTCATTGCAGAAATTTTCCATAACCTTTTTCGAATACACAATATATTAATTGATTTCAATAGAGATATATGGAGTTATATATCACTAGGTTACTTCTCGCAAAATACGGTTAAAAATGAAGTAGGATCCTCCACCATGCCTCATAAAGTAAACCCGATAGATTTTGAAAATTCTGAAGGTAATTTGGGTTTGTCTAATGCTCTTTTAGATCACCTTGCATCAAAACTTCCAATATCAAGATGGCAAAGAGACCTCACCGATTCAACAGTACTTAGAAATATTGGTCTTGCCATGGCCTATGGTTTCATTGCATACGAGTCTTGCTTAAAAGGCCTCAATAAAATAGTTGTTAATAAAGATAGGATCCATCAAGACCTGGATAATGCCTGGGAAGTTCTGGCAGAACCAATTCAAACAGTCATGAGAAAAAATGGTATTGAAAATCCATATGAAAAACTCAAAGAACTGACTCGAGGTAGCCAACATATAACAAAAGAAGCTTTACATGAGTTTATAACTAAATTAAATTTAAATGCCGAAGAAAAAACATATCTTTTAAATCTCTCTCCGCATAATTACATAGGGATTGCTTCTATCTTAGCTAAAAAGTCATAATGCAAGAAATTCTCGTTTTATATTATTCAAAAAATGGTTCGATAAAGGAAATGGCGAAGAATATTGCCCGCGGAGTTAACTCTATAGATGGCGTAAATGCTAACCTTAGGACAGTCCCCAAGGTCTCGAAAAAAACTGAAGCGACAGAAAATACTATTCCGAACCAAGGGGATATATATGCTAATTTATCGGATCTTGAAAATTGTGACGGATTGATTTTGGGAAGCCCTACACAATTTGGAAATATGTCAGCCTCATTAAAATTTTTTCTCGAATCTGCGTCACCTTTGTGGTTGAACGGCTCATTAGAAAATAAGCCTGCTTCTGTTTTTACTGCATCCGGTTCAATGCATGGTGGTAATGAAGCAACATTACTTAGTATGCAGCTTCCTCTTTTACATCTTGGCATGATATTAGTGGGGGTACCCTATTCAGTGCCATCATTATCAAAAACCCTATCAGGCGGCACCCCTTATGGGGCCAGTCATGTTAGTGGAGAGAATCATCAAAATAGTATTACGGATGATGAAAAAAAAATATGTTTTGCGCAAGGTGAACGTATGGCTTTGATAGTAAAAAAACTAAGTGGTAGTTAAACTTTTTTACATTTCTGCTATTAGTCTTATTGGACTCATCATGCTTAACTTAGTATGGGAAATTTTTTTCAATCCTTGGAGTCCCACTGGCTCATGGATGGTAATAAAGTCAATTATTCTTCTTATTCCGCTAGTAGGTATTCTTAAAAAAAATAGGAGAACTTTTCAATGGTCAAGTATGATAATTCTTTTATTTTTTGTCGAAGGTGTAGTAAGATTTTATACTGAATCAGGTTACTCCGAACAGTTTGCATTTGGTCAAATATTGCTCTCACTAACTTTTTTTCTATCCTCAATTTATTATTGTAAATACACGCGTTAATATGAAAATTTTAGTCTCAAATGATGATGGTTATTTTGCACCTGGTCTTAAATTATTAGTTGAAAATCTTAAAAAAAATTATCAAGTTACCGTAGTGGCGCCCGATAGGAATCGAAGTGGCTCAAGCAGCTCATTAACTTTAGATAAGCCACTTACCGTTGAAAAGATTGATGAGGAAACTTATGTTGTAGACGGAACACCTGCTGATTCAGTTCATCTGGCATTAACTGGTCTATTAACATTTAAACCAGATATGGTAATCTCTGGAATAAATGATGGAGCTAATTTAGGTGATGACACCATATACTCTGGAACTGTTGCGGCCGCCATAGAGGGTTTTACTGTTGGTATCCCATCACTTGCTGTATCAATTGCACATCATAACCCTCAAAACTTTCAAACTGCGGCAAATGTAGTTCTTGACTTAATCAAACGTGTAAGTGCTAAAAAAAATGATAAGGCACCATTGTTAAATATTAATGTCCCAGATATTCCTTTCAATAAACTTCAAGGACTTTCAATAACAAGATTAGGTAAAAGAAAGCAAGCAGAACCAGTTATCAGTGATTTTTCACCCAAAGGTCACAAAATTTATTGGGTTGGTGCCGCAGGTGATGCACATGATTGTGGGGAAGGAACTGATTTTTTTGCAGTTGATAAAAATTATGTTTCAATAACACCTATTCAAATTGATTTAACTGATCACAAACAAATAAACCAAATGAATGAGTGGATTAAATGAGAATATTTTTTATATCTTTCCTTGCCCTTTTTCTCTTCAGCTGTGCATCAAAAATGCCTGCTCCTGTTGAAGGAAAGGCATACGAAAACAAAAAAACTGAAAGCGTCAAAAAACCAAAAAAGAAACAAAAATGTCCTGATGTATATAAATTAAAAAAAGGGGAAACACTTTTTAGTATCAGTATTAAATGTGGATATAACTACAAAGATGTTGCCAAGGCAAATGGCTTAAAGCGTCCTTATAAATTAAAAGCGGGAGATGAAATTAGATTTGATTTAATGAGACAAGAAAAAGTTAAAGAAGTAGAAGAAGTAATTTCTGAAACAATTGAAACTATTCCTTTAAATCAAGAGACCGAGACTATTCCTCTTGAAGAGGACTTAACTAAAATTCAAACCGAAGAGTTCAAAGGTTATGGAACACCTACTTTAATCAATGAGCCAAAAGTTTTTCGTGAAATTTATTCCAAAAAAACTTTAAAGGAAACCAATAAGATTGTAAAAGCAAAAACAAAAGCAGAAAAAACCTGGTCATGGCCCACAGATGGTTCAATAGATAAACCTTTTGATAGCAATAGTACAACTAAAGGTATAAATATCTTGGGAAATTTTGGTCAGGAAATTAAAGCAGTTTCTAAAGGAAAGGTTATATATGTAGGAGAAGATTTACAGGGCTATGGAAAACTAATAATCATTAAACATGATCATGATCTACTAAGTGTTTATGGGCATAATGAGGAAATATTTGTCAAAGAAGGGCAGTCAGTAGAGGCATTAGAAGCTATTAGCACTATGGGCAGTTCAGGAACGGATAACGTTAAACTTTATTTTGAGATAAGGAAAGGAGGTCAATCCGTAAACCCCCTTTCTTACATTCAAAAAACTGATTAATGTAATTCGTTATTGTCTTCTTTCTTGTAATAATCATGCACAGTAGACATATCGTAATCTCTCGCCCACTTGATTATTTCATCGAAAGCAGGTGCTCCAATTTCTCCAACTTGCGCATGGATACCAGCTTTTTCTCTAATAACCAATAATCCTGGGATTTTTTCTACTTGAAAATATTCACTAATTTCAGGGTCCTTTTCAGTATCAACCATACCGAAAATAATATCAGTATTTTTTTTCGCTGCAGCCTCAAAAACTGGTGTGAATGCAACACATGGATCGCACCATGGTGCCCAAAAATCAACAATCACAAATGGATTTTCTTCAATAGTTTTTTTAAAATTATCTTTTGTTAATGTAACTAGATTAGTCATTTTTTTCCTTATTTTTTCCAAGTATTAATATTATAAACCTCTTCTAACGGTTTTCTATTTCTTACTGCTACTTCTCTTTCCTTTTGTGATTGATTCATCTTGGATTGATCCAATACACTTCCAACAGCAATAAAAGAAAGTATCTCAAATTCATCTGGTATCTCCGCCAATTCTTTTGCTTTTTGTATGTCAAATCCACCCATCTGATGTGCGCTTAAATTCATACTGGAAGCCTGCAGACAAATATTTTCAGAGGCAGCGCCTGTATCATATTGATGAAATCGATTAGGCTCTCCATTATGATTAAAATTCTTATTAGCACATACTAAAATTAGTATCGAGGCATCCATAGCCCAATCCTGATTACCTACAGACAGGCAATTCAGAGCAGCTGAAAAAGCTGTAGCATCTTGTTTATTAAATAATATGTATTTCCATGGCTGGTCACCATAGCATGATGGAGCCCAACGTGCAGCTTCAAATAATGCTTTTATAATTTCATCATCTATTAAAAAATCGGGGTCAAACGCTCTAGGACTCCATCGACTAGCAATTAATTCATCTATTTTAACTCCTGTAATTGCAGGTTTTTTCATAAAACTCCCTTATGTATTTTTATAAAAAAAATAAATACGTATTTACTAGAGTGCTATTGTTACCCATAATTCAATTTTTGCGTATTATTTATCAAAATTATTTATTTTTAAACACCATTATGGATTCAGAAAAGATTAAATATTATATGCAGGTTGCATTAGCTTATGCAAAAAAAGCTCATGCTATGGATGAGGTCCCAGTAGGTGCAATTATTATTAAGAATAATAAAATTATTGCAGGAGCGCATAATCAACTTATCAATAATTCAGATCCTACTGGTCACGCTGAAATAATTGCAATAAGGGAGGCTGCAAGGATAATTGGCAATTACAGACTAGTGGGTTGTCACATGTTTGTAACATTGGAGCCATGCCTAATGTGTCTCGGGGCTATATTTAATGCAAGAATAAATAGCCTGTTTTTTGGAGCTTATGATAAAAAAACTGGTGCTTGTGAGAGCGTTTTACCCTTAGCAAGTAACAAACTTATAAATCACCATTGCGCTGTTCAAGGAGGAGTGTTGGAGAAAGAAACGAAAGCTTTATTACAAGAATTCTTTAAGGAAAAAAGACAAAAAAAACCGCTACCAGAAGATAGCGGTTTTTTGGAATGTAAATAAAACTTTAGTCCCTATTACCCATAAATGCCATCAATAAATGAAGCAAATTTACAAATAAATTGTAAATATTAAGGTATAGAGCAAGTGTTGCCATAATGTAATTTGTTTCTCCACCCCTCACAATTCTATTTACATCATACAAAATAAAACCTGAAAAAATCATAACCGCAATAGCTGAAATCGCAAGTGATGCAGCAGGTACTTGAAATATCCAGTTAGCTAATGCAGCTAAAATTATCATAATGAGGCCAATCATAAGAAATTTACCCATGAAGGAAAAATCACGTTTTGCATTTGCTCCAATGCTTGCTAAGACTAGAAATATAGTTCCGGTACCGCCTGCAGCAAGACTTACAATTTGTCCACCATTACTAAAACTAAAAGCCATTTGGAGAATTGGTCCCAGTAAGAGACCCATTAGAAAGGTTAGTATCATAAGGAAGACGACTCCAAGACTACTATTTCTATTTGCTCTAATTAAATAAAACATACCAAATAAGCTGGCAATCATAAGGATTGGAAACATAATCCCTAAACCAGCTGCCCAACCCCAATTCATTGCCATACCCATAACAGCACCAATTACAGTTGGAAACAGGGACACTCCGAGCAAAGCATATGTTTGACTGAGAACTTTATGTGTGGCTACGGATGTAGATTGTGTTTGAAAGCGTGAAACGTTATCAAAATTATTTTGCATAGGTCAAATAATCCTTAATTAAATTTATATACACTTATAGGATAAGGGTTGAAGCCGAAAGTTTCAAGTATTTACGTTGTAATATTCATCAATTTGACATACTTTCAATCTTTTGTTGAATTTCTGCCACAGAATGGTGCTTATAAATATCAATTTTATTTTTAGTATTATCTAATTTCATAGCAGCTAAACGTGCTATTGAATTGGTATCAATATTCCATCGTATATTTGTAAGCGCATAATCTACTTCTTTTGGTGAATTACACAACAAAACCATGTCACAGCCGGCATTAAGAGCCATTAATAATCTTTCGACAATATTTTCTTTTTCAAACGTTGCCGCCTTCATACTCATATCATCGCTGAATATAGCCCCTTTAAATCCTAACTTATCCCTTAATTGATCTTGAAGCCAAAATCGAGACAATCCTGCTGGTAGAGAATCACAGGAGGAATAAATGATATGTGAGGGCATTATGCCTTTCATACCATTATTTATGAGAGATATAAAAACTTTTAAATCATTTTCTTTTATATCCAAAAATTTTCTTTTATCCTCTCCCTTTTCTATGTGCGTGTCCTCTTTTATAAAACCATGTCCAGGAAAATGTTTTCCAATAGCCTGCATCCCTCCATCTTCCAATCCTTTTCTGAGGTTATTGGCTAATTTAATAACCGGTGATACTTGTTCATGAAATGCTCGATCACCAATGACTGAACTGGCACCATAATTTACATCCAACACAGGGGTAAAGCTAAAATCAATATCGCAACCACCTAATTCCTTAGCGATAAACCATCCCACTAACGAAGCAAAATCCTGAGCCTTTTGTTTGTCTTGATCATAGATTTTTCCCAACATAGCCATTGGAGGGAGCGAAGTAAAACCATCCTTAAATCGCTGCACTCTGCCACCCTCATGATCCACCCCAATAAGGATATCTTTTTTAACGTCCCTTATTTGACTAACTAGTTGTTTTAATTGATTTTTATTCTGATAATTTCGTGCAAATAAGATTACACCACCTACTAATGGATGCTTTATTCTTTGCATATCCTTTTTATTTAAATGAAAAGACTCAACATCAATCATCAGGCAAGACACATTGCTTCTCCTTGCATAAAATTTTCTTTTTGACTTTTAGGATGATCTATTTTGGTCACTTTTAATATTCCAATATCCATGCAGATAATCTCCAGCAGCATTAATACAATAAACAATTGACATAATACTAATACCAACAAAAATTGCATAATGTGGGGATACTAAAAGGTACCGAACACTGTCTCGCATCATTGCCCCCCAAGAAGCTTCAGGTGCCTGTAAACCAAGACCCAAGAAAGACAAACTTGCCTCTGCAATGATCAATCCAGCAAGTGCATAGGTTGCTTCAACTAATAAAGGGGTGGTTAAGGACGGTAGGATATGCCTTCCTATAACCCACCAACCAGAGGCACCCATAGTTCTTGAAGCTTTAACAAAATCATAATTTTTTACTAATAGGGTTTGACCTCTTGATAGCCTTGCATAACCCACCCAACCCCCTATAGAAAGGGCTAAAATGAGGTTATATTTTCCAGGGCTGAGCATAGCAGCAAAGGCAATTGCCAATAAAATTCCTGGGAAAGACATAAATAAATTAATAACGAATGAAACAGCTTGGTCAAATCTCCCCCCTAAGAAACCCGAGATTGTTCCAATGAGGACTCCAAAAGTACAGGAAATAATACTAACCACTATTATAATTTCGGTAGAGTTTTTAAATCCCTCAATCAATCTTATTAAAATAGACCTTCCGTAATCATCACGGCCAAAAAAAGCATCTAGGCTTGGTCGCGATAAAATGTCATCCAACTGCATGTAATTAGGATCTAAATTTAAAAGATATGAAATTATGAGTCCCAGTAACCAAAAAAGGATAATAATTAGGGGTAATCTATGCAAACTTTCCTACCTTTAATCTTGGATCTACCAATCTATAAATTAAATCTGTAATCATATTAATAAGAATATAAGAAATTGCGATCATAAAAATACATGCCTGCGTAATAGGATAATCACGGGTTTGAATAGATTCAACCAATAACATCCCCAAACCATTCCAGCTAAAAATGGTTTCTGTAATCACTGCCCCAGATAAAAGCGAGCCGAATTGCATACCAATAATTGAAATAATAGGAATAAGTACCAAACGAAATGTGTGTTGAATTAAAATAACCCATTCACCAAGCCCTTTAGCTCTAGCAGTTCTTACTACATCCGACTCGATTAGCTCTAGCATACAATTTCTTGTCAGTTTTGTTATAACGGCTATCATCCCAAGAGCTAACGTAAATGCAGGAAGAATAATGGCATGGAAGCTATCCATACCATTAACTGGAAACCATCCTAGCCATATGGAAAAAATTATAATTAATACAGGGCCCAAAAAGAAATGTGGTATGGAGATAAAAAAGATACTTGCACTCATAATTATTTTATCAATTAATAACATGTGATTTTTAGCTGCTATTATGCCCCCAGCTAAGCCAAAAATTAATGCGATTAAAAGGGAGGTAACGGCTAATAGATAGGTGTTTTTAGCAGCAATTACTAGTGAATCCAATACCGGGGTTTGCCTAATAATTGAAGTTCCAAAGTCACCTTGAATAATCTTAATTAATGAGAATATTAATTGATCTAAGATGGGTTTGTCTAAACCTAATTGAGAACGAAGTTTATCTTGATCGGCAAGAGAAGCAGAATCACCTAGCATTACCTGTACAGGATCACCAGGAATGAAATGGAGAAGCATAAAAGTGATCGCATAAATACCGAGTATCTGAAAAATTATAAATATAATTTTATTTAACATTTATTAATTACTCTGCAATCTCAACTTGATCTCCAACGCTAACATTATTAAATAACTCAATAATATCTTCGTTTGCGATTCTTACACACCCATGTGAAGAGGGTGTGCCCAATAAATGTTCCTCATTCGTTCCGTGAATATAAATAAACCGTTGCATGGAATCCACATCACCCAATCTATTTTTTCCTAACTCAGTTCCCGAAAGCCATAAGATTCTTGTTAAAATCCAATCCACATTATCTGAAGCAGAATCTATTTCACGGCTCCAAATTTTATGTGTAAATCTCCTGCCTTTAAGCACAGCAAATTTAGGCAACTTATCCCCAATTTTTGCCCTGATAATATGGTTTCCAAGCGGGGTTTTGTTACTATCTTTTTTTTGTCCAACACCTAAACTTGCAGTCGATATTTTATATTGCTTAATGGTCTTATCATTATGAAAAAGTTTTAGCATCTGCTCTGCAACTGAAATATATATTTTAGTAGTCATTATGCTTCCTAATATTTTTCAAGCCATCCCAATTACCGTCATTATGAACCTTATAATTAGATATTTGTTTATTATGCGCTGCAATATTTCCTTCATACCATAAAGGTAAAAATCCTACCTGATTTTGTATCTCTAGAATTACTGCAGACCAATCATTATTGGTCAAAGATGATTTTAATAAATTATCAATTTTTAATGATTTGAAATGTCCTCTGTTAAGTCCTTTGGGTGGAGTAGATTTTGAATGAAAAATTTTATAATAAATATCTGGATTTTTAATACCGACCCAAGTTAAACCGTACATTTGAAAGTTTCCATTTTGGATATCCTGAAAATAAGTACCCCAATCTAGAGTTTTAATTGTCAAATTAATGCCAACTTGTGCTAATTGATTCTGAATAATTGTTGCAATTTTTAAACGAAATGGATCTGTAGATGTTTTGTAAGTTAAGCTAATCGGCGATAAAGGCGATATGGATTTTATAAGATTTCTAGCTTGCTCAGGATTAAAGCTGGTATTCACAAGGTTTGCACTAACCCAGTGTTCTGGAGCAAAGAGTTGTTCCGCAAGCCTAGTATTTTCATCCAAAAAATATTGTACGAGTTCCTCTCGGTTTATTGCCATAGCAATAGCTTGTCTCAACCTTACATCCTTTAACAAACTATCATTAAAATTAAAGCCTATGTAAGAAATATTTGAACCGATAGTGCTTGATATACTTATTGAAGATTGATTTTCTAGAAAATTTATTACCTCAACTGGAAGATCATTCTGCACAATGTCGATTTCTCTCTTTAATAATTTTAATGCTCTTACAGTAGGGTCTTTTATTTCAATAAACTCTATAACTTGACCATCGTTAATTCTCTTTAGTCTTATTTTGTTTGATGTAGGGATATATCGAAACATTCCTGAACCCACTGGGTTCATGGAAAAATTATGATTGTTATTAATTAATGTTGAAGGAAGAATAGCTATATTTAATTTTTGGATAAAATTAATATCAGGCTCTTTTAAAAAAATACTAAATCTTTCATCTGATATTTTGACAAGATTATCAATGTTTTTAAGTTCGACTGCCAAAGGAGACGTTCGATCTGATATTACATTTTCAAGTGTTGCAATAATATCTTTGATGTTCAGTCTTGATCCATTATGAAAGTATGGTAAGTCCTCCTTAAGCTTAAAAACATATTCTTTAGGGGATATGATTTGATAGCTCACAATATCAGATTGCATTTTAAAATTACTGTCGTAATAAAATAGGGATGAATATATTAGACTATTCATTTTTTCGGAGGCAGCATCTGATGCAAATCGTGGGTCCAAGTTCTGAGGTTTTTGAGCAATGCCAAAATGGACTGCTTTATCATTTTGGTTATTTGGACTGCAGGCAGTTAAAGGAATAAGGAATAGAAATAGAGATAGTAATTTAACTTTCATTAATTTCAAATAATGCCATTGATTCTACATGAGAGGTATGTGGAAACATATTAAGTATTCCAGCCTTTGCAAATCGATATCCTTTTTCGTTCGTTAAAATAGATGCATCACGAGCGAGTGAAGCAGGATTACAAGAAATGTAGCAAATTATGCTTGGTCTATTTGATTTATTAATTGCATTAATTAAATTAAGCGCCCCATCTCTTGGAGGGTCGATTACCCATTTGGATGCGTTTCCGAGTTTAGATAATTGATCTTCAGAAATCTTAAACAAATCCATTTCTTTGAATGTTGTTAAATGATCTAGTTTATTTTTTTTAGCGTTAATATTTGCTGACTTAACCAAAATAGCATCACCTTCTATTCCAATCACCTTGGTACCGTAAGATGCAATTGGTAAAGTAAAATTACCAAGTCCACAAAAGAAATCTATTATTAATTCTTCTGGCTGCGGATTGAGTAACTGGATAGCTTTTCGAATTAAAACCTGATTTACAAATGGATTAATCTGAGTGAAGCTGGTGGGATTAAATTCAAAATGTAAACCAAATTCTTCGTTTACGTATGTGATACTCTCATCTATTTCATCTGACAATGGCTTGACGGTATCGTATCCTTTCGATTGCGTCCAAAACTCGATATCATTTTTTTTCTCAAATATTTTGAGTAAATGTATGTCATGTTCTGATAATGTTTGAAGAATTCTTAATACTAAAATATGTCGAATTTGATTTGAGGCATATTCAATTTGAGGAATTTGGTCACGAACAGAAAGTTTAGTAAACATGGCTTGTAAATTGGGTAATAAATCAGAAATTTTTTCTGGAATAACCTTGCAGCTCTGCATATCAGTTAAAAAATGTGATAGTTTTTCGTTAAAACCAATTAATACCTTTTGCTTCTTCTCAACAAACTTTACCCTCAACCTTGCCTTATGACGATATCCTAATATTGGTCCTGAAATTGGACTAAGTAATTGATTTGGATGTATTTTTCCAACATGTTTCATGGTTTGTTCAAAAGCTCTTTGTTTATGTGCGAGTTGAGAGGAGATTTCAAAGTGTTGCATAGAACACCCGCCGCACATACCAAAATAATCACATATTGGCTCTACTCTCTCTGTTGAAGGTTCTAAAATTTCTAATGATTTTGCGAAAAGTGCTTTTTTCTTTTTTTTAAAAATTTTAAATCTTACTGTCTCGCCCACAAGGGCGTTATCAATAAATAAAATTTTGTCATCAACGTAAGCAATACCTCTCCCCTCATGATCTAATGAGGTAATTACCGCTTCATCTTTACTTAAGACTTTGGTCATAAATTATGCGGTTATGCAGGAAATATTCCGGTAGAAAGGTAACGGTCTCCCCTATCACAAGCAATTGATACAATTACTGCTAAGGGATTTTTTTTAGCGATTTCCATAGCAATAAATAATGCTCCTCCTGTGGAGGCTCCTGAAAAAACACCCTCTTTTTTAGCAAGCTCTCTAGCTGTATTCTCAGCATCAGCTTGACTCACATTGATAATTTTATCGATATTTTCATTAGAAAAAATCTTTGGTAAGTATTCGGTAGGCCATTTTCTAATGCCAGGTATTTGCGCACCTTCCTCTGGTTGAACACCAATAATTTGTATTGCAGGATTTTGTTTCTTTAAATAACTTGATGTTCCAACAATTGTTCCAGTTGTACCCATGCTAGATACAAAGTGTGTTACTTTTTTTTTGGTATCCCTCCATATTTCAGGGCCTGTTCCCTCAAAATGTGCTTTTGGATTGTCTAAATTCCCAAATTGATCCAGAACAATACCTACCCCTTTTTTTTCCATACTAGATGCCGTATCCCTTGCAAGCTCCATACTCCCCTCTTGTGAAGTAAGGACTAATTCTGCACCAAAGGCTTTCATGGTTTGTCTTCTTTCAATAGATTGATTTTCAGGCATAATCAAAATCATTTTATAGCCTTTCATAGCTGCTACCATTGCCAATGCAATTCCAGTATTTCCAGAAGTAGCTTCAATCAGGGTGTCTCCAGGTTTGATATCACCTCTTAATTCTGCATGATGAATCATTGAATAAGCAGGTCTATCCTTTACCGATCCAGCTGGATTATTTCCTTCAAGCTTAAGGAAAATCTGACCGTCACCTTTACTAGTTAATCTTTGAATTTTAGCTAATGGTGTATTGCCAATAGTTGATTCTAATGTATTCAATGTTATTTCACTTTAAGATAAATATATATTGTATAGGTTATAAAAAAAATGTAACCCAATAAAGCCATCTGAGGAAGTGTAATACCAAAAAAAGTCCAGTCAATCTCTGAGCAGTCTCCAGTTCCTTTAAATAACAGGTTAACTGCTTCAGTTAATGGAAAATTTTCAAACATATAATCCAAATCTATACCGCATTCAGCAGGAATCTCAATTATTTTTGCTTGAATCATGATATGTCGAATCGAAAATATCACTCCAACTAGACCAGCAGCAATAATTGAAATTAAATGAGATAATTTTATATATGCATTGTTAGAAGGTAGTAAAGCAAATAATATAAATAAAGCACCTATCACAATAAAAATAATGCGTTGAGTAATGCATAGCGGGCAAGGTTCCAAATTAAATGTCAATTGGATAGCAAGGGCAGAAATAATCATTACAAATGCAATGATTGCTCCCAGAATATTTGCCTGCTTAAAGCTTGTTACATAATTCATTAAATATTTTCTCCTAAAACACTTATACTGCAAGTGTAACTATAAATGACAATGACCAACAATTGAATAATTCTAATATAAACAAAGACAATGAAGTGAATGAAAAAGTTTTCTCTGTATCCGAATTAAACCGTTTAGTAAAAGACGTTCTTCATTCTAATTTTTCATTAATATGGATTAAAGGAGAAATTTCTGGTTTTTCATCTTACAGCTCTGGGCATTGGTATTTCAAACTTAAAGATAAAGAGGCACAGGTTGATTGTGTTATGTTTGCTGGCAAAAATCATAAGGTCAAATGGCAACCTCAAAATGGTGATCAAGTTGAAGTTCAATGCCAGGTAAGTATTTATGAGGCAAATGGTAAATATCAACTTATTATTGACTCTCTTCAAAAAGCTGGGTTAGGTGAGTTATTTGAAAAATACCTACAGCTGAAAAATAAACTGAAACATGATGGGCTTTTTGATGATGCTTCCAAAAAAAACATTCCAAGAATCCCTAAAAGTATTGGTGTGGTTACTTCCCCAGATGGTGCAGTTCTAAAAGACATTATCACTACCCTCTCAAGAAGAAATAAGACAGTATCCATAGTTATTTATCCGACACTAGTTCAAGGAGAGAACGCTTCTGAAGGAATCAGTAATGCTATTAACATTGCGAATATAAGAAAAGAGGTCGATACCCTTATAATTTGTCGTGGAGGGGGTTCTATTGAGGATTTGTGGTCTTTTAATGATGAGATTGTGGCCAACGCTATTTTTAAATCCGAACTTCCTATTATTTCTGCTGTTGGGCATGAAACCGATTTTACTATCGCCGACTTTGTGGCAGATAAAAGAGCAGCTACACCAACTGCCGCGGCAGAAATTGTTAGCGAAGGATTGCAAGAAATTAAAGAAACAATAAATTTTTATTATGACAAAATGACTCGCCTCCTGGAGGATAAACTTAATCAAGCAATTATTAAAATTGATTTTCTAGAAAAAAGACTTGTATCTCCATTACAAAAAATTACAAATCAAAAAGACTTATTATTATCGTTTCAGAGAAGAATGGATTTAAATATCAATGCAAATCTTACTATGTATGAACAAAAAATTAACTACTTAAAAATTCAATTGCTGTCACCTAATGACGTCATTCAAGATAATCTTGAAAAAATACAAAATTTTTCAAACAGGTTGAGGGTAAATATGGCATCACAGATAAAGATTTACGAGACTAAAATGGGAGCCTTAGAGCAGAATTTGTATATCCTTAACCCTAAAACTGTCCTTGCACGAGGGTATTCTATAGTAACCAATATCAATAAAAAAATACTTAATGACAGTAAAAATATTAACGTTGATGATAATATACATATAACGTTTCATAATGGACATGCAAGAGCTAAAATCACAGATAAAAATTCGAAAAGTTGACTCTCTTTTAAAAAATTAAATAAATGAAATTAAAAAAACATAATGCCGGAATGTTTGCTTTATCTCTAGGCGCACTGGGTGTAGTTTTTGGTGATATTGGAACTAGTCCCTTATATGCTATTCGAGAAATTTTTTCGATTGGTAATAATATCCTAGCCCTAAACGAGGCAAATATGCTGGGGATATTATCCTTAATATTTTGGTCGCTTCTTTCAATTGTCTCGTTTAAATATATCCACTACATTATGAAGGCCAATAATAACGGTGAAGGTGGAATAATGGCTTTATTGTCTCTTGCAAGTAGAAATGCAAAATCCAAAAGAAAAAAAATGCTTATAATGGCAATAGGTATGTTGGGTGCCTGCATGTTTTATGCTGACGGGATGATTACCCCAGCTATATCCGTTTTATCTGCAATTGAGGGAATTGCACTCATAACTCCAACTTTTCAAAGCTTTATCATACCAATCACTTTAATTATTATTTTTGGGCTCTTTTGGGCACAAAGTAAAGGGACTGCAACTGTTGGATTTATGTTTGGGCCTATCATGATGATATGGTTCTTAACACTAGGGGGCTTAGGCATCTACAACATAATTCAAGCTCCATTTGTTTTGCATGCCTTGAATCCAATATATGCAATAAATTTTTTCACTAATGAATTTTCGATTGCATTCATTACGCTTGGTGCCGTAGTGTTATGTGTTACTGGTGCTGAATCTCTCTATGCCGATATGGGACATTTTGGAAGAAGCCCTATTAAAATAACGTGGTTTAGTTTTGTCTTCCCAGCCCTTACTTTAAATTATTATGGTCAGGGGGCTTTAATAATGAATGATCCTGCTAATATAAAGAATCCTTTTTACATGATGGCCCCAGAATTTTTACTCTTACCTTTGGTTATATTGGCAACACTCGCAACCATTATTGCTTCCCAAGCTTGTATTACAGGAGCTTTTTCCGTATCAAGACAAGCTCTTCAGCTTGGCTTCATACCACGCATGCGTATTGACCATACCTCTGAAAACCAAGAGGGACAAATATACCTCCCAAGAATTAATTGGATTTTAATGGCTGGGGTAATGTCGGTGGTTCTAATATTTCAAAATTCAAGCGCTCTAGCAGGTGCATACGGTGTTGCAATAACTATGGATATGGTTATTGCTACAATTCTCGCAGCCGTTGTTTTACCTGATGTCTTAAAATGGGGTCGTTTGAAAACTGGGCTTTTAATAACCTTCTTTCTAATAATTGACCTTACATTCTTTGGAGCAAATATTATTAAAGTATTTGATGGTGGATGGTTTCCTATTCTTATTGGATCAATTTTAATATTACTTATGTCAACATGGAAGAGAGGGCGCACACTACTTTATCGAAAATTAAAAATTGAGTCTATGGAGATAGGTAATTTTTTAAAATCCTTAGGTCCAAATCTAAAAAAACGTGTTGCGGGAACAGCCGTTTTCTTAACTCCAAATCCTGAAGGAGTTCCACATGCCCTTTTACATAACTTAAAGCACAACAAAGTACTCCATGAAAAAGTAGTGCTGTTAACAATCAGATTTAAAGACTACCCACACTCCAAAAAAAGTAATTTGATTGAAGTAGAAAAGCTACCTCATAATTTTTATAAGGTTATTATTAACTATGGCTTTAAAGATGAAACAAGGATACCAAATGATCTTGCTAAATGTAAAAATAAAGGCCTTGAGTTTGATCCTATGAGTACATCGTATTTCATTGGCAAGGAGAGCTTGATTGCTCAACCAGGAAAAAATATGAACTATTTAAGGAAAAAAGTGTTCGTAACTTTATTCAGGAGTGCAGAAAATATTACCAATCAATTTCACCTTCCTGCAAACCGGGTTGTTGAGTTAGGCAGCCAGATTTTATTTTAAATTTAAGATAATGAAATATATATTAATTTTTTTTCTCGTACTATACGGTTGCTCCTCAACCACAACGAAGACAGAGTCCGAAGTAGATCGTGCTCAATTTATTTTGTTACCAGAATTCTTAGCTATGAGTATGGCAGAGGATGGGTACAAACAAGAGTTAAAAAAAGCACGAGAAAATAAACAACTTAATCAAAATGATGAACATGTTAGGCGTGTTCGTGAGATAGGTTTCAATATTATTGATCAAGTAATATTTCTTCGTGATGGAACTGAAGATTGGAATTGGGAGATTAATGTTCAGGAAAGTGAGGAAGTCAACGCCTATTGTATGCCTGGTGGAAAAATCATGATGTACTCAGCATTAATTGAAAAAACAAATGCAACAGATGATGAAATTGCTGCTGTTATGGGTCATGAGATTGCACACGCAATCCGAGAACATGGTAGGGAAAGGATGTCGACTGCACTTGTTCAACAAGTAGGATTAATTGGTTTTGCCGCTTATATTGCAAATCAAGCAGAAGATAGAAGAGCAGCAGATGTTGCGGTACAGGCTGCAGTTCTTGGGACCACTTTATTTTTTGCCCTTCCTCACAGCAGAGAACATGAAAGAGAGGCTGATAAATTAGGAATGGAACTAGCAGCAAGGGCTGGTTATAATCCGATAGCAGCAGTAAGCTTATGGAGAAAAATGGATGCACTATCAAACGCCAAAATTCCTGAATTTTTTAGCACCCACCCATCCAATGAAAATCGTATCAAAGATTTGCAAGCTCACGCTAAGAAAATAAACCATCTCTATCTAGAAAACAAAAGAAAATAAAAGACAAAGCTTAAAAAAAAGCTAATTAGGGTAAAATAACGTCCTTTACTTACCAACCTAAAAAATATTATGACAACATTGCAATCCATTATCGAAGATGCGTTTGAAAATCGATCAGAAATAACGCCAAGTACAGTCAGCTCAGAAATAAAAAATGCTGTTAATGAAACTATGGAAGGTCTTAATCATGGAGTACATCGAGTTGCGTCCCGCATTGGAAATTCTCAAGATTGGGAAACTCATCAATGGATAAAAAAAGCCGTACTTTTATCTTTCAGAATTGAAGATAATGAAAAAATTGATAGTGGGTATACAAATTTTTTTGATAAGGTTAAATCCAAGTTCCATAGCTATAGTAAAGAAGATTTTAAAAAAGGTGGTTTTAGAGTTGTGCCCAACGCGATGGTAAGACACGGGAGTTTTATTGGAAAAAATGCAGTACTTATGCCCTCTTATGTGAATATCGGTGCATTTGTAGATGAGGGGACCATGGTTGATACTTGGGCAACCGTTGGCTCTTGTGCACAAATTGGTAAAAATGTTCATCTTTCTGGAGGTGTAGGTATAGGGGGTGTCCTTGAGCCTATTCAAGCTGGGCCAACAATTATTGGTGATAACTGTTTTATTGGAGCACGTTCAGAAGTTGTAGAGGGAGTTGTTGTTGAAGATAATGTTGTGATTTCAATGGGTGTATATATTGGACAATCAACCAAAATATTTGATAGAGAAACTGGCGAAGTAACCTTCGGAAGAATACCTAAAGGTTCAGTTGTAGTTTCAGGGAATCTTCCATCAAAAGATGGGTCATATAGTTTATATTGTGCAGTTATTGTTAAAAAAGTTGATGAAAAAACGTTAAGTAAAGTAGGTATTAACGAGCTTTTAAGGGGTATTTGAATTGCTTAAGTTGTTTGGAATAAAAAACTGTAATACTGTAAAAAAAGCGATTGATTGGATGAATATTTCAAATATATCATTTGAATTTATGGATGTTAAAAAAGATAGTTTAAATGTAGATATATTAAATGGCTGGGTACAAAATATGCCTGTCAACTACTCCTGGGAGTCTTTAGTAAATAAATCAGGAATGACATGGAGAAAGCTTGATGATGACCAAAAAAAAGGTGCAGACAACCTTGAAGGGGCACTAGCATTAATTCTTGAAAAACCAAGCGTCATGAAAAGACCAGTTATTGCTGATGGAAAGAAAATTCTTACCATTGGCTTTAATGAAATAATATTTGAGGAAAAATTTTTATAGCACCATGCCTAAAACATTAGAATTATCAAAAGAATTAATTACAAAATCTTCAATTACTCCTGAGGACAGGGGTTGTCAGGATCTCATGATTGACCACCTTAAGCCTCTTGGGTTTGATGTGGAAAAATTAAATTTTGACGATGTACAAAACTTTTATGCAAAAAAAGGTAATGCATCTCCATTAATTGTTTTTGCAGGGCATACAGACGTAGTCCCACCCGGACCAAAAGATGCATGGAAATTTGATCCTTTTTCACCTACTGAGGACAATGGCATTCTTTACGGTAGAGGGGCTGCTGATATGAAATCATCCTTAGCAGCCTTTATTATTGCAATTGAGGAGTTTGTAAATGAAAATCCTGATCATAATGGCTCAATCGGTTTATTAATAACATCCGATGAAGAAGGAATAGCAAAAAATGGGACAGTTAAGGTCGTAGAGGCTTTAAAAGAAAAAAAAGAGCAGATTGATTATTGTATTGTAGGCGAACCAACAAGTAGTTTAAAATTTGGTGACACTGTTAAAAATGGAAGAAGAGGATCTTTATCTGCTAATTTAGCTGTTAAAGGGATACAAGGACATATTGCTTATCCAGAACTAATTCGAAATCCTATTCATGAAATTGCTCCAGCAATAGATGACCTTGTTAATACTGTTTGGGATGAGGGTAATGAATATTTCCCTAAAACTTCGTGGCAAATTTCCAACATTAATGGTGGAACTGGAGCAACTAATGTTGTGCCAGGTCAAGTAGAAGTATTATTTAATTTTAGATACTCAACAGAAAATACAGCTGAAGATCTCAAAAAAAGAGTAGTAGATATTCTTGATAAGCATAAGTTAGATTACACCATAACCTGGAATCACTCAGGTAAACCTTATCTTACAGAGAAGGGCGTGCTAGTGAATACTATTACTGAAGCTGTTAAAGATATTGCAAACATTACGCCATCCATCTCAACCACTGGTGGTACATCTGATGGTCGTTTTATTTCAACTATATGCGATCAAGTGATAGAGTTTGGTCCCATTAATGAATCTATCCATAAAATCAATGAACATATCATCATCGATGATGTTGAACGACTCAAAGATATCTACAAGAAAACATTAGAAATACTTCTAACTAATTAAATTACACACGTCTATTACGTTTTTTTTGGTTACTAAGCTGGGGTTTATTGAAATCATTAGGATTCATCCCATGTTTTTGGAGTAATCTGGACACTTCAGCCTGAGTCAACTCAGTATGCATGCCTCTTTTTACATGAGAGGGTAAAATGACAATGCCAAACCTAACTCTAATTAATCGACTTACAGTCAAATTAAAATATTCGAACATCCTTCTCACCTCTCTATTCTTTCCCTCTTTGAGAACCACCCGATACCATTTGTTAGCCCCTTCACCTCCTTCAAAAGAAATAGATTCAAATTTTGCAGTTCCGTCATCTAAGTCTATGCCTTTTGTAAATTTTTTTATTTGTTCTTCAGATACTTCGCCTAAAATACGAACTGAATACTCTCTATCGACCTCATATTTTGGATGCATCATTTTGTTCGCTAATTCTCCATTGGAAGTAAATATTAAAAGTCCAGAAGTATTAAAATCCAAACGGCCGATGGATATCCATTTTCCATTTTTAATTCTTGGTAAATTTTGAAAGACATTAATCCGTCCCTCAGGATCATTTTCACTCACAATTTCACCCTCTGGCTTGTGATAGATTAAAACGCGGGGAAGGTAATTGGAATTACTTAAAAAAATTGGTTTGCCATTAAGGATAATTTTATCTGATGGTATTATTGATTGCCCAACTTTTGCTATTTTATTATTAACCAATACCCTTTTATCAACAATCGCTTTTTCAATTTCTCTTCTCGAACCAAAGCCAGATTGTGCTAGTACTTTCTGAATTCTTTCACCTGAACTATTTCGGAGTTTATTTTGTGTATTAAGATTAGGATTTTTATTGGTCATTAATCTGTTCTGATGCATCTGCAGATAATAAATTTTCTTCAATACTATTTGAAATTTTATCCTCTGAATTTGATATGTCTGGAAGTTGATTTAATGACTTTAATGCAAAATCATCTAAAAAAAATTTAGTTGTCGCATAAAGTGAAGGTCTTCCAGGAACCTCTTTTTGCCCAATAATTTCGACCCATTCTCTTTCTAAAAGCTGCCTTAAAGTATTGGGATTTAGAGAGACACCGCGAATTTTCTCAATATCTCCGCGCGTTACTGGTTGCCGATAAGCAATAATAGCTAAAACCTCCATGACTGCCCTAGAATATTTGATTGCTCGATCTGGAGATAGTCGCATCAATGAATCAGTAAAAATTGGTTTTGCCTCAAAGCGATAGCCATTTGCTACCAGAACTAAATCTAATGTTTTTTCACTCCAATCATTTTTAATGTCATCTAATAACATTCTAATAGTAGATCGTTCTAACTTTTCCTCAAATAATTTTTGGAGATCATCTATAGATAGCGGCCTACCACTTGTCAGCAAAGCAGTCTCAATAATATTCTTATATTTAACTGATTGTTCCACTTAGACCTGTGCCCTTTGAATGTAGATAGGAGAACAAGGCTCTTGTTGGTTAATTTTAATTAAGTTTTCCTTGGTAAGCTCTAAAATTGCCAAGAAACAAACTACCAGCTTTGGAATAGGATCTTTTTCTTCATTAAAAAATGAATCAAAAGAAATTAACTGATCATTTCTTAATTTTTTTATTATTAATGACATATGTTCTCTTACTGAAAGTTCGGCACGATTTATTCTGTGGGTCTCAAACTGCTCAGCTCTTTTTATCACATTTTTCCAAGCATTAAATAGCTCCTCAATAGAAACATCTGGTAAAGATTTTGGTTCAATGACCTTTTCAAAATATCCTTGTGCAATAAACCTATCTCTACCCACCTGAGAAATATCATCTAATTCTTGAGAAGCTGTTTTCATAAGCTCATATTCAATTAATTTCTTTACAAGTTCTGCTCTAGGATCTAAATCATCGTCCTCATCATTACTTACTGGTGGTAACAGCATCCTTGACTTAATCTCTATCAACATTGCTGACATTAATAAATAATCAGCCGCTAATTCAAGCTTGATCTGTTTCATTTTTTCGACATATACCATATATTGTGTTGTCAAGGTCGCCATAGGAATATCAAGGATATCAATATTATTTTTTCTGATTAAATACAGTAATAAATCCAAAGGTCCCTGAAAGGAATCTAGGTAAACCTCTAATGCATCTGGAGGTATATATAAATCTTGTGGTAATTTTGAAAGTGACTCTCCATAAATTTTAGCGTCATTTAAAAGATCAGTTTGAAGTTCACTACTCATGAAAGATCAATTCCCATAACTTCACGAACATCTCTCATGGTATCTCTAGCTAATTTTCTTGCTTTTTCACAGCCCTCTGCGACAACACTTTTTACTAAATCAGGACTCTCAATATAATCTTTTGCCCTTTCTTGAATTGGCTTTAATTCCTTAAGAACAGATTCAATAATTGGCTGCTTACACTCAACACAACCTATACCAGCCTGAGTACAACCTTCCTTAGCCCACTTTTGTGTTTTCTCCGTTGAATACACTTGATGAAGTTGCCAAACTGGGCAATTATTTGGATTGCCTGGATCATTTCTCCTAATTCTTGCTGGATCAGTTGGCATAGTTCTTATTTTCTTCTCTACTTCTTTAGGGTCCTCCCTGAGAGCTATTGTATTATTATAAGACTTTGACATTTTCTGACCATCAAGACCTACCATCTTCGATGCTGGGGTAAGTTTATATTCGGGTTCAATTAAAATCATCTTACCTCCACCCTCCAAAAATCCTAATAGTCGCTCTTTATCGCCTAAGCTTAAACTTTGTTGCTCATCAATAAGAGCTTGTGCGGCCTCAAGAGCCTGATCATCGCCCTCCTCTTGATATGCAGTCTTTAGTTCGCGATACAGCTGACCTTTTTTGGATCCCAATTTCTTAATACCTTCCTCAGCTTTTTCCTCGTAACCAATCTCCTTTCCATATAGATGATTAAATCTTCTTGCGACTTCACGCGTAAATTCTATATGAGGTACTTGATCCTCACCGACAGGAACCTGCGTAG
Source organism: uncultured OM43 clade bacterium (assembly GCA_902558495.1). GTDB lineage: Bacteria > Pseudomonadota > Gammaproteobacteria > Burkholderiales > Methylophilaceae > BACL14. The sequence continues at coordinate 56,188 of CACEEB010000004.1, forward strand.
CTTTATAAATTAAGATATCTGCACTTTGGAGTAAAGGATAGCCAAGAAAACCGTATGTGGATAAATCTTTTGATGATAATTTTTCTTGTTGATCCTTATAAGTAGGAACTCTCTCAAGCCATCCTAAGGGTGTAATCATAGAAAGAAGTGTATGAAGCTCTGCATGTTCAGGAACTTTTGATTGGATAAATACAGTTGCTAAAGCTGGGTCTATTCCAGCTGCTAGCCAGTCAATGACCATATCCCAAACATTTTTTTCAATAATTTCAGGGTCATCATAATGAGTAGTAAGAGCATGCCAATCAGCAACAAAAAATAAGGATTCTGCCTCATGCTGTAAATTTACCCAATTTTTAAGTACCCCATTGTAATGTCCCAAGTGCAAATGTCCTGTAGGTCTCATTCCCGAAACAATTCTCTCAATTGCCATAAATACCCTTCAATTTATAAAATAAAATTATCCAAATATACCGAAAATTATACTCTGACTAAGATTAACTAGTGGAAATAAAATTTTGCCCAACACTCCAGAAAATAATAAAAAAATTAAGATGATTAAACCATATCTCTCTAATCCTGCTAAATAACCTGACCAAGGATATGGTAATAAACTTACCGCTACTCTACCGCCATCAAGCGGGGGTAATGGCAACATATTTAAAACCATAAGAATAATATTTATTTGAATTCCTGCTAAACACATAACTTGTAAAAATAATTCAGCTTGCTCAGGAAAAAAATTAATTCGTACCAAAATTATGGTCCAAAAAATTGCCATAATTAAATTGGAGGCTGGGCCAGCAAGTGCTACCCACATCATATCTTTTTTTGGATTTCTAAGATTCGAGAAATTTACTGGAACTGGCTTTGCCCATCCAAAGAGAATTCCTCCCAACATGACAGTAAGTGCTGGCAATAAGATTGTTCCCATAGGATCAATATGTTTTAATGGATTAAGCGTGATTCTCTTAAGGTAATGAGCAGTCATATCTCCAAAGTATCTTGCTGCATATCCGTGGGCTGCCTCATGAACTGTAATGGCAAAAATTATTGGGAGTGCATAAGCACAAATTTTTTGGATGATATTTAATTCCATTATTGATTACGTTTAAATACCATCTTAATTAACACCCTCTGTTAAGGGCCATTTATTCCAAATTGGGTCACAATTTGCAGGTAATGTTTGCATTTGTCCCATTTGTCTAAAAGATATTCCTGGTCCATGGAAATCAGATCCGCATGACGCAGATAAACCAAATTCATTTGCAAGGCTTGCAAAATAAGATGATTGAGATGGATCCTGACTACCTGAAACTACTTCAATACCAACACCGCCTAAGTCTTTAAAATCTTGCATTAATTTTGGGTATAACTTGTTGCCCATTTCATACCTGCCTGGATGGGCTATTACGGCATCACCTCCTGCTTTGGAAATCCAAGATACTGCCTCTTCTAAATCCGACCATACATGATTTACGTAGCCAGGCTTTCCTGGAGTAAGAAATTTTTTAAAAACACTCTTTACGTCTTTAGCATGACCTTTTTCAACTAGATATTGGGCAAAATGTATCCTTCCTACAGCACCATCTTTAGAATATGAGCTTGCCCCTTCAAGACTTCCCATAATGCCTGCCATTCCCAAACCATGTGCCATTTTTTCAGCCCTAGCATCCCTTCCATCCCTAATTTTTTTTAAACCATTAATAAGGTCTTTATCTTTGTTGTTGAAATTCAAACCAACAATATGTAAGGTTCTTTTTTGCCATGTTACTGAAATTTCAACACCATTGATAAAAAGTATGCCTAAAGATTTTGCAACCTTACTAGCCCTATCTAATCCATCTATATCGTCGTGATCTGTTAAAGCTAAAATATCAACATTCTTACTGTGAGCATATTTGACCAAATCTTCTGGCGAAAAAAGCCCATCAGATATAGTAGAATGGCAATGCAAGTCTATTATTGGAGTTTTCATAACTTTGAGTATTGATTATATTAGCTATTTCCAACAAACGATAGGTTTAAAATTTATTTATGCAAAAATTTTTATTTGATTTATTTCCAATTATCTTATTTTTTATTGCTTTTAAAATCTATGATATTTTTATTGCAACTGCGGTAGCTATCATTGCGACCCTTCTCCAAATAATATATGTTTACTTGAAAGATAAAAAAGTTGAAAAGGTATTATTATTTAATGGAGTTATGATTACTTTCTTAGGTGGTCTAACTATTTTGTTACAAGATAAAATGTTTATTATGTGGAAGCCATCGGTTCTTTATTGGTGTTTTGCTCTAATCTTGTTATTTTCTAATTTATTTTTAAAGAAAAATTTAGTGCAAATGGCTCTCGGTAAGCAGGTAGAACTGAAAAATAAGTTTTGGAATGTAATTAATTGGTATACCAGTATATTCTTTGTCTTACTAGGTTTTATCAATTTATATGTTGCCTATAATTTTAGCGAGGATACATGGGTTAATTTTAAGCTTTTTGGAATTACAGGATTGCTATTTATATACATGATATTTCTAGGACTATATATTTCTAAAGTTGGTAAGGGATAAATTTATGTGGTACGTTTTTAATGCAACTGATACAGAAAATAGTCTAGCTAAAAGGCTGAAACATAGACCTGAACATATCGCTAGGCTTACTGAGCTTATTAATGAAGGGAGATTACTCGTCGCTGGAGCCTACCCAGCAATTGATAATATCGATCCAGGTAAGAATGGTTTTAAAGGAAGTCTTATCATTGCAGAATTTGACTGTATCGAAGATGCCCAAGATTGGGCAAAAAAAGAACCCTTTCTATTGCATGGAGTTTATTCAGATATCGATATTAAACTATTAAAAAAGAGCCTACCTTAATATGATGGAGAAAATTATTACTGAACGACTAGCTTTTTTAAATCCCACCAGGCTTGAAATTATTAACGAAAGTCATCTCCATCAAGGTCATTCAGGAAATACTGGTGGGGGACATTTTAATGTTCTCATTGAGAGCTTAGCCTTTCAAAACAAAACGAGAATGGAAATGCATCGAATGGTTTACGGTGCTTTAGAAGATTTAATACCAAAAAAGATTCACGCTCTCAGCATAAAAGCTAAAAATCCAAATGCTTAATACCTTATCCAAAAATTGCTTACTACTCCTTTTACTTATATTTTTTAATATTAGTCAGGCGGAAGTCGCTAGTGTAAATGGTAAAAATATTTCACAAGATCTAGTAGACTTCATTAAAAGTGAAGTAAAAAAACAAGGGAGGTCTGTTAATAATGAAATGGAAGAAAATATAATTGATCGACTGATTGACCTTGAAGTGATAAACCAAGCTGCGAGTGAGTCAGGATTATTATCTGACCCAATGATTCTAGCCCAAGCTGAGCTATCCACAAAAGAGCTTATTTATACGCTTTACCTGCAAAAATTTATTGTAAAAAATCCTATATATGATGATGAAGTAAGACTTAAGTATGATAAATTCAAAATTGGTTTTAATGAGCAGGAATACAATGCAAGCCATATACTTGTTAAATCAAAAAATAAAGCCAAAAAAATAATCAAAAAACTTAAACGTGATGCCAATTTTGCAGAATTAGCATCTAAATACTCAATAGATGATGAGACTAAAGAAAATGGAGGAGATCTCGGATGGTTTTCAAAAGATCTTATGGTTAATTCTTTTTATGAGGGGGTAAAGAAATTGAAAGAAGGAGAATTTTCAAAAAAACCCATTCAAACTCAATTTGGGTGGCATATCATCGTCCTAAAAAAAATAAGACCATTAGCAGCCCCTAAATGGATTGATAAAAAAGATGACATTAAAACAGAATTACAAAAGGAAAAACTTAAGGCACATTTACAGAAATTACGTGCCGCAGCCAATATATCTTTGAAAGATTAAATTATATCGCTTTAATTTGTGTGACAGCATCTAAAATAGCTTGAGCATCGCCATCAACTTTTTTTGTAGGTACAAGATCGGGCCACAAGAAAGCAAGTGAATCTATCAATAAAAGTGTTTTGCTTATTTTTTCTTTATCTGCCTTATCATCCACCTGCATTTTATTCAGAATACCTTTAGCTATCATGGTAAAGCCAAGGGCATCTTGATACTCATATTTATTCTTTACATCACCATTCACAATACCGATAGCATATTCTTCAGCAGCAGTTTCTAGTAAAGATTGTACTAGTATTATTGTTTGATCAACCGTTTTACTCTCTTCACTGACAAATTGTGCATTTTTATCAATAGCGTCAAACAAATTTTGATAATTATCATTAATTACATTCAATGGCTCTTCATTTTCAACAGATAATGCTAGTTTTTCCAATTCAGAAGAAAATCCATCAGCACCTTTTGCCTCAAAAGTTGGAATAATATCTCCATATAACTCACTCTCTGGATGCTTCATGTGGTGTTGGCCATTCTCAATGTAGTTAGCCTTGTATAATTCAACTCCTACCCATAGATGTCCTTTAATTAAATTAAGGTTAGTCAAATATTCAATATCTGATGAAAATACCTTAGGTGATGAGCTCTTCATATCTCCATGGTCGTGACCATGGTCATGACCATCGTGGTCATCATGATTGTGGTGGTCATCATGACAACCTATAACAAAGATAGTCAATAATATTGTTAGGAAATATTTTTTCATAATTTAAGCAGCCTTATTTATTTTTTAAAGTAAAAGCTTTTCCACATTCTAATACCAAATACTAGGGATAGCAGCCATAAAATAACCTCAGGCCAATTTGGATTACTGTTATAACCTAAAAAGCCGGTAAGAAATATACCTACCCTACCCTTATCATGAAGTAAATGAGTGTATTTATCATTACCATTAATGTTGTATGAATATAGCGTTGTATTTTCTACCTCTTTTTGCGGCTCTAAGATGCTCCATACTCTTGGAATTTCACTCTTATCATTTATCCCAAAGATTTCCAAATGATTTCCTTTTACAAAAAATTCTTCCATCTCATGTGTTCCATAAGCAACCATACCGGATGCAAAAATCACTAACATTAGCGTTGTTCCTTGAAAGAATGCTTTAAGATTTATCTTTCTCCCCTGAACTACAATTCCATATCCGATAAGGATTGCAATAATCATGCCGCTGAAAAACCCTAAATAGGAAAAACTGCCAGTCATATTAAAACTTCCCATCAAAAATAAAGCAGTCTCAAAACCTTCTCGTAAAATTGCAAAAAACACTACCAAGAAAATTCCCCATCCTGCCGTCTGCATTGCCATTTTTGTTTTCTTTTCCATAGCCGCTCTTTCACTTACGTGCTTTGATAGCCAGAAAACAACGTACCATAAGAGCATTGCAGTAACATACATACTAATGCCTTCAAACAGTGATTGAATCGAAGCATTTCCTATGGATTCCTTAATTACATTTATTCCAACAGCCACTCCTGCACTTGCGAGAATAGCAGCCATGACTGCAAGCCAAAGCTGATTTATTTCTCTTTTAAGATTATTTTTTTCTAGAAGTGTATATATGATTCCAACTATAAGGCAAGCTTCAAGACACTCTCTAAAAGTTATTATAAATTCATTCAAAACTCAAGTTCCTCTTAAAATTGTTAATATTCTAGATGAGAATCATTCTCATTACAATCAATTATGAAATAATACTAAATTAAGATTATTTAATGACCTTATAGTTTAATAAAAAACTTAAAAAATTTATTTTTATAGCTATTATCGATTAATGCTTAGTATTTTTTGAATAAAGACTGTTAAAATCAGACCATATTTAAGTATTTTTAACTTAATCTAACATTACGATGCAAAAAAATATCATAACCACAATTCTTGGTAATCAAGTTTATTCAAATTTTCGAAAAAATAATCTCTTAGAAAAGATTCAGTCTATTTGTCCCCAAATAAGAAATCTATCCTCGGCATACCTCCATATTTGTGAGAGCGATGAGAATTTAACCACTGATGAAATTACCAGATTGAATCAATTATTGGATTATGGAACTCCATCAGAAATTAGTAGAAATTCAGACAATGTGATCTATATATCACCAAGATTAGGAACTATTTCACCATGGAGCTCTCGAGCAACAGATATTGCCCTTCATTGTGATATTCAATTAAATCGTATTGAAAGATGCTCGATGATATATCTTCATACTGAAGAAAAGTTATCGAAAGAAACAAAGCTTTCAATTGGAAATATACTTTTTGATCGAATGACTGAATCATTATTTTTTGATGAAAAATCAACTTATCAATTATTCACTCACCAAAACCCCAGAAAGTTAGAGCATATTGACTTTCTCATAAACGGTATTCAGGCTATTACCGATTATAGCGAGCAATGTGGGCTTGCGTTATCTGAAGACGAAATTTCATATCTAGCTGATCACTACAACAAAACTAAAAGTAACCCAACCGATGCGGAATTAATGATGTTTGCCCAAGCTAATTCTGAGCATTGTCGCCATAAAATTTTTAATGCCTCTTGGATAATTGATCAAAAAGAACAAGAACATTCCTTATTTAAAATGATCAGGAATACCCATGAAGTATCTCCGCAAAAAACAATAGTAGCCTATTCAGATAACTCCTCAGTTATTGAAGGAAGGTCAATAAATCGATTTTATCCAGACACCCAAAATAATTATAGGCCTCATCAAGAAATTACTCATTTTTTAATGAAAGTTGAAACGCATAATCATCCTACTGCTATATCACCATTTGCTGGGGCAGCAACTGGATCTGGTGGTGAAATAAGAGATGAAGGAGCGACTGGCAGAGGATCAAAACCAAAAGCTGGTTTGGCGGGATTTTCAGTATCTAATTTAAATATTCCTGAATTTAAACAAAATTGGGAAAATAGAAATCTTGGCAAACCTGATCGCATTGCTTCGGCCTTACAGATAATGATTGATGGTCCTATAGGAGCTGCATCCTACAATAATGAATTTGGTAGGCCCAATATATTAGGATATTTTAGAACACTAGAAATTAATGTAGAAGGCAAATTTAAGGGTTATCACAAACCTATAATGTTAGCTGGTGGTCTTGGGAATATAAGTGACGGTCATACAACAAAAAAACAATTAAATGAAGGAAATTTATTAGTACAACTTGGTGGGCCTGCAATGCTTATTGGTTTAGGAGGAGGTGCTGCTTCCAGTATGAAAACCGGCACGAATCAGGAGAATCTTGACTTTGATTCAGTGCAAAGAGGTAATCCAGAACTTCAAAGGAGAGCACAAGAAGTTATTGATAAATGTTGGCAAATGGGCCAACTAAATCCTATATTAAGCATTCATGATGTAGGAGCTGGTGGTTTATCGAATGCCTTTCCTGAGTTAATACATGACGGGGGTGTTGGAGCAATATTTGATCTAAGGTCCATACATAACGAAGAGCTTGGAATGTCACCTAAAGAAATTTGGTCAAATGAAGCGCAAGAGAGATATGTGCTAGCAATTCATCCAAAAAATCTTGAAAATTTTACTGCAATTTGTAAAAGAGAAAGGTGTCCTTTTGCAGTAGTTGGAAAAGCCACTAAAGATCAAAAACTAGTTGTCATGGATAACTTGCTCAATGATCAGCCGGTCAATATGGATTTGAATGTATTATTAGGAAAGCCTCCTAAAACCTTAAAAAAAATTACTACAGAAATCCCCAATGTTATTGAAAAAAATATTGATCATACAAAATTCGATGAAAACTTAAAAAAAGTTCTGCAATATCCTTCCGTTGCAAGTAAAAGCTTTTTGATAACTATTGGAGACAGATCAGTTACTGGATTGATCGCAAGAGATCAAATGGTTGGTCCATGGCAGATTCCAGTGAGTAACGTTGCTGTCACAAAATCTGATTTTGAGAGTAGTCTTGGGGAATCTTTTGCTATTGGTGAAAAATCTCCTATAGCAATATCCAATGCCCCAGCCTCAGCTAGAATGGCAATTGGTGAAGCAATAACAAATATTGTAGCAAGCTCAATAGAGACATTGGAGCATATAAAATTATCAGCTAATTGGATGGCTGCTGCTGGTGACAATGAAAATGATTTTGCCTTGTTTGAGTCAGTAAAAGCCGTAGGTATGGATTTATGTCCAAAATTAGGTATCAGTATCCCTGTAGGAAAAGACTCTATGTCAATGCAAACCAAATGGGATGACGGTAAAGAAAAAAGTGTAAGTGCGCCGATGTCACTTGTTGTTTCAGCTTTTAGTGAATGTAAAGATGTAAATAAAACACTTACTCCTCAAATTTCTAACAATCAGCAAAGTACTTTATTGTTTATAGATTTAGCTGCGGGTAATTTAAGAATGGGTGGCTCTTGTCTTAATTTAACCCATAACGTGGTTGGTAAAAATACTCCAGATATTGTGAATGTTGAAAATTTAAAATACTTTTTTTCCATTATCCAATCTTTGAACGATGAAAATAAAATTTTAGCTTACCATGACCGTTCAGATGGAGGCCTTATAACTACTTTGTTAGAAATGAGTTTTGCAGGTCATTGTGGTATTACTATTGATATGAACAAAGAAGAATATGAAGGGCTATCCAAATTCTTATTTAACGAAGAATTAGGTGCAGTTATTCAAGTTTTGGATAGTGATCTTGAGAAGGTTCTAGAAAAAATCCAAAGTAAACTTGGTCATTGCATTACAAAAATTGGTAAGCCGGTAAATAATCAATTAATAACAATTAAAAATAATAAGAAAATTATTTTTTCTGAAACCAGAAGTAGATTGCAACAATACTGGAGTGAAACAAGCTTTAGAATTCAATCACTAAGAGATAACCCAAAAAATGCTCAAGAGGAGTTTAATGTTATAGCTGATGAGAATGATCCAGGCATTAATCCTATTATAAAATTTGATATCCCCTCACCAGTTAATATAAAAAAATCGAAGGCTAAAATTGCCATTCTTAGAGAGCAAGGGATAAATGGACATACGGAAATGGCTGCCGCATTTTATTATGCTGGACTCGAGCCCTATGATGTCCATATGTCTGATATTGTCTCTGGAAAAATTTCTTTAAAAGAATTTCAAGCACTAGCAGCTTGTGGTGGCTTTTCATTTGGAGATGTCCTGGGAGCTGGTCAAGGTTGGGCGAAATCTATATTGTTCAATTCAAAAACAAGAGACCAATTTGAAGAATTTTTTCACAGAGAGGATACATTAACCCTTGGAGTTTGTAATGGATGCCAAATGCTAAGTAGTATAAGAGAGCTTATTCCTGGCACTGAACACTGGCCTACTTTTGTAAAAAATGATTCGGAACAATTCGAAGCTAGGTTTTTAAGTGTATCAATAGAAAAAAATAATTCCCCTTTTTTTCTGGGAATGGAGGGAAGTATTTTGCCTATTGCAGTCGCTCATGGAGAAGGAAAAGCTCAGTTTAGAGATGATAAGGCATTAAAAAATGCGATTAAAACTAACATAATATCCCTTAAGTATGTGGATAATTATAATGATGGAACTTTAAGGTATCCTTATAATCCAAATGGGTCTGAATTAGGCATTACTGGTTTAAATTCGACGGATGGACGTATTTCCATTATGATGCCTCATCCTGAAAGAGTTTTTAGAACAGATCAAAATTCTTGGCATCCAAAAAATTGGAATGATTTTGGTCCTTGGTATAGAATGTTCGCAAATGCGAATAAATTTTTTACATAAATAGGGAGTATTAAATGTATAAAATATTTAAAAGTTTTTTATTGATTATGCTTACAATCTCAATGAATGCTTTTGCACTTAATGATGCTGAAGAGATGGAGTTTGTTGGTGCAGTGAACGATGGTGACATGAAAACAGTCAAGAGATATGTGGAAACCATGAACGTTAACTTAGAAGATAGTTATTTTGCATGGACCCCTTTTTTAATGACAGCGGCAAAAAATCAAATGGAAGTAATGCAATATTTGAAAGACAAAGGAGCTAATATAAATTATACCCATCCCGTAACAAGGTTTAATGCATTGCACCATGCAGCATTTAATGGAAATAAAAAAATGGTTAAATATCTTATTGATATTGGTATAGAACAAAAAAACCTAAAAGGTGATGTATCTTTAATAAGAGCATTAAAAGAAGATAACAAAGCAGAAATGGCAGATTATGTCGCTTCACTTGGAGTGAAAGATGAGGGATGTAAAGAAAAAAGATGTTTCTAACTTAACCTGTTGAATTCACTAAAAACCAATAATTTTTTATTGGTTTTTTTACTTTATGCTTAGAAAAATTATTATTAGACTTGCAGTAATTATATTCCTTTCCCCAATAGTTTGTGCAGACGAATCCTACAGTAATTTTAAAAAATATAGCTTAACAGAAACTACATTTAAGTTAGAAAAAATTGCGCAAGATCTTAAATTCCCATGGGCTTTGACTTTTTTAGATAAAAATAACCTATTAGTAACAGAGAAAAATGGTGGCTTGTTTAAGATAAATATTGAAAATGGTGAAAAGAAAAAAATTAAACATAATATTCAACACTTACCCTACCTTGGCGGTCACCAAGGTGGTCTTCTAGACACTTATTTTAATAGTGATGATAATTTTGTTTATTTTACTTACAGTCATAAATTTAATAAAGATTCCGATCTTTCAAGCACAGCTATCGCAAGAGGGAAGTTAGCAAACAATGCAATAATAAATTTACAAGTTTTATTGATTGCCAAACCTCCTCTACCTAGTAAAAAACATTTTGGTTCAAGAATTAGCATCAAGGATGATATTCTTTTTGCGAGTTTTGGTGAGCGCAATAAAGGAATGATTGCACAAGATCCCTCTTTGCACCCCGGAAGTATAATACGCATTAAAACAAATGGCTCCATTCCCAAAGATAATCCAAAATTTACAGGCAAAGATTCATGGTTACCAGAAATTTATACCATCGGAGTAAGAAACCCACAGGGCATAACAATTTCTCCCCATAACAAAAAAATAATCTTTTCCAATCATGGTCCTCGAGGAGGAGATCATATTGGTGAAGTTGAGGCTGGAGCAAATTATGGTTGGAAAGATGTTGCATGGGGAGGAACTGAATATTCCTTTTTAAGTATTGGGGATAAACCTTTTAAAGAGAAATATAAAAAACCACTTAAAACTTGGGTTCCATCAATGGCTATAAGTAGTATTCAATTCTATCAAGGAAATACTTTCCCTGAATGGCAGGGAGACCTTATAATATCATCATTGAGCGGTCAAAGTTTAATAAGATTAGATTTCGAAGATAATCAAATTTTAGGAGAAGAAATCATCTTTAAAAATAAAATTGGTCGGATTAGAGATTTTGAAATTAACAAAGAAGGAGATATATTTCTCATCAGTGACTCACCAAAATCATCTTTATGGAAACTTACCAAAAATAAATAAGGAATTTAAAATGCCAAAAATAATTATCAATTTTGTCATTATGTTTTTTTCACTAGGAATTAATGCAGAACAAAAATATATTGGCTTTAATGACCCAGAATCAGTTGCTGAAGGGCCTGATGGGGCTATTTATGTTTCTGAGATTGGAGAGCGTGGAGTTGAAGATGGAAAAATTTCTAAGATCAATAAAGACGGAAGTATATCTATAGTTGCTGAAGGTTTATATGATCCAAAAGGGATAGTTTTTTTTCAAGATAAGTTGTATGTAACGGATCGTGATGTGATTCTTGAGGTTCAATTAGATGGGACCTGGAACGTCCACACAGGAACTATGGCATTTCCTAAAACACCAGTGTTTTTAAATGATATTGAAGTTTCTAAAAATGGTGATTTGTACGTCTCAGATACGGGAGATTTTAAAGACAGTGGATTTGTTTTCTTGATCAAGAAAAATAGTGGAGTAACTGTTATGTTTGAGGGCAATAAATTAATTAAGGCGCCTAATGGATTACTTGCAATTTCAGATACAAAAATTTTAATTTTAGATTGGGCTGGTGAATTGCTCGAAGCAAACTTGAAAAATAATCAAATAGTAAAAATAGCTGAGGGATTTGATGGTGGGGATGGTATTGCGAAAAAAAATGATACTGTCTTTATAAGTAGCTGGAAACAAGGAATTGTCTATAAGATTGAAAATGGTAAAACATTAAAAATTGCAGACGGATTTGAAGCTGCTGCAGATATTGCTCTTAGTTCAGATCAGAAAAATTTAATAATACCTGATATGAAGAGCGGTTCAGTATCGGTAATTGAAGTTGAGTAAATATCATAAATAATCTCTAAT